>NZ_JALBGX010000079.1:0-31221 GCF_023006465.1 Rhizobium sp. PRIMUS64
GTCAGCGGCCGGCCGCGCGGGCTCATCAGCAGCCGTGGGCGGGGATCGTTTTCTGAGGCGCTATCGATCGCGCGGGCGAGAACGTCTGGTTTCAGCACCATGCCGGCGCCGCCGCCTGCCGGGGTGTCGTCGACGGTGCGGTGTTTGTCGGTGGCAAAATCGCGGATCTGCACCGCCTCCAGCGACCATTGCCCCCGCTCCATCGCCTTGCCGGCGAGCGAGAAGCCCAGATGCCCCGGAAACATTTCCGGATAAAGTGTCAGCACGCTCGCCCGGAAAGCCATGGCGTCACTTCTTCTTTTTCGGCTTGTCCGGGGTGAATTTCGAAAGCTCTTCCGGATCGTCGACCAGACCCGCCGCCAGCGGATCGATCAGCAGCCTGCCGGCCTCAAGGTCGATCTCCAGCACCGAGGCTTCGGAGAAGGGGATCAGCACCGGGCGTTTGCCCGGACCTTTGAGTTCCAGCAGGTCGCCGGCGCCGAAATCGAAAACGCCGGTGACCGTGCCATAACTGACACCCTTGTCGTCCCGCGCCTCGAGCCCTTCGAGATCGGCATAGTAGAACTCGTCGTCCTCCAGCTCCTCGTCCGGCAGGTTGTCCCGCTCGATATAGAGTTCAAGCCCGTTCAGAGCCTCGGCGGCATTGCGGTCGTTGACGCCGCGGAAACGAACGACGACGACATTCTTCATCTCGCGGATCTCGAGGACTTCGAAGCTGCGGCCGTCCATGCTGTGGAGATGGCCGTAGTCGCCAAGCGCGCTGGGATCGGCCGTATAGGCCTTGGCGCGCACCTCGCCCCGGAGGCCTTGCGCGCCACCGATCGTCGCCATCAGAACGGGGTTTTCAAGCTTTGTCATGGGTTCCTTCATGTGAAGCCGAAAGACAGGTTTCTCATAAACGAAGTGCGGGCGATTGGAAACGAAAACGGGCGGCATGTCGCCATGCCGCCCGCTCGAAGGGAATGTCCCGATTATTCCGCGGCGTCGGCAGCAGCAGCGGCGGCGTCAGCGACCTTCTGAGCCTTTTCGGCGGCGCGCTCCTGGGCGCGCTTGCCAGGCTTTGCCTTGACCGGGTTGTTCTTGACTTCGCGCTTGGCAACGCCGGCCTCATCGAGGAAGCGCAGAACGCGGTCGGTCGGCTGAGCGCCGTTTTCGATCCAGTGCTTGATGCGCTCGGCGTTCAGCTGAACGCGCTTCTCATCGTCCTTGGCAAGCATCGGGTTCCAGGAACCGAGGTTTTCGAGGAAGCGGCCGTCACGCGGGCTGCGCGCATCGGCGAGAACGACGTGGTAGTACGGGCGCTTCTTGGAGCCACCGCGGGCGAGACGAATTTTCAGTGCCATGTTCTTTACTCCTTGGGCTTTTCTTGACCGCTTTCTTGAGCGGTACGGTTATCGGGCCGCGGCGCTTTGTTCAGCGTGATCCGCAGCGATCTGCTCATGATGCCGGATGACTTCCTTGATGACGAAGTTCAGAAACTTCTCAGCGAAATCCGGATCCAGATTGGCGGCTTTCGCCAGTTGGCGAAGGCGTTCGATCTGGTATTCCTCGCGCGCCGGGTCGGCCGGCGGCAGATTGTATTTGGCCTTCAGCACGCCGACCTCTTTGGTGCAGCGGAAGCGTTCGGCCAGCATGTGCACGAGAGCGGCATCGATATTGTCGATCGACTGACGATAGCTCGCGAGCTGGGCTTTGACGTTTGGATCATTCATGGGGCAAGCGATCCTTTCACTTCTTCTTCGGCAATCCGGGCAATCCCGGGAAACCACCGCCAAGGCCCGGCAGCTTGGCGCCGCCGAGGCCCGACAAACCACCCGGCAGACCGCCGAGACCGGGCATACCCCCACCCGGCTTTCCAAGCCCCGCCGCTTCGGCCTGCTTCTGCAGGGCCTCGAGCTGTCGGGGATCGATATTCGAGAGATCGGGCATGCCGCCACCCATACCGCCCATGCCGCCGCCAAGCCCCATCTTGCCGGCAAGGCCGCCCATCATCTGCTTCATCATGCCGCCTTTGCCCTTGCCGCCCATCATCTTCATCATGTCCGCCATCTGGCGGTGCATCTTCAGAAGCTTGTTGATGGCGGCGGCATCGGTACCGGAGCCGGCGGCGATGCGCTTCTTGCGCGAATGTTTGAGCAGGTCGGGATTGGCGCGCTCGGCCCTGGTCATCGACTGGATGATGGCGATCTGGCGGCCGAAAAGTCTGTCGTCGAGGCCGGCTGCGGCCATCTTGTCCTTCATGCCCGCCATGCCGGGCATCATGCCCATGATGCCGCCCATGCCGCCCATTTTCTGCATCTGGCGCAACTGGTCGGCGAGGTCGTCGAGGTCGAACTTGCCCTTGGCCATCTTGGCGGCCATGGCGGCCGCCTTCTCGGCGTCGATGTTTTCAGCCGCGCGCTCGACGAGCGAAACGATGTCGCCCATGCCGAGGATGCGGTCGGCGATGCGGCGGGGATGGAACTCCTCCAGCTCGCTCATCTTCTCGCCTACGCCGATCAGCTTGATCGGCTTGCCGGTGACGGCGCGCATCGAAAGGGCGGCACCGCCGCGGCCATCGCCATCCATGCGGGTCAGCACCAGACCGGTGATGCCGACGCGTTCGTCGAAACTGCGGGCGAGGTTGACGGCGTCCTGACCGGTGAGGCTGTCGGCGACCAGCAGGATTTCATGCGGGTTCGAGCGCTTCTTGATGTCGGCCATTTCGACCATCAAGGGCTCGTCGATATGCGTGCGGCCGGCGGTATCGAGGATGACGACGTCGTGGCCGCCGAGCTTGGCCGCCTGCACGGCGCGGGTGGCGATATCCGTCGGCGACTGGCCTGATATGATGGGCAGCGTGTCGATGTTGGCCTGCGCGCCGAGCTGGCGAAGCTGCTCCTGGGCTGCCGGACGGCGCGTGTCGAGCGATGCCATCAGCACCTTCTTCTTCTCGCGCGTCGACAGGCGATGGGCGATCTTCGCCGTCGTCGTCGTCTTGCCGGAGCCCTGCAGACCCACCATCATGACGACGACCGGGGCGGCCGCATGCAGGTCGATGCCGACGCCTTCGCCACCCAGCATCTCGATCAGTTCGTCATGCACGATCTTGACGACCATCTGGCCGGGCTTGATCGACTTCAGGATCTCGGCGCCGACGGCCTTTTCACGCACGCGGTCGGTGAAGGAACGCACGACGTCGAGCGCGACGTCGGCCTCCAGCAACGCACGGCGAACCTCGCGCAGCGCTGCGGAAACATCGGCTTCCGAAAGCGCGCCACGGCCTGTCAGTCCATTCAGAATGGATCCAAGACGGTCCTGGAGGTTCTCAAACATCGGCTCTTCCTTGATACGTTTCGGGCGGGTTCTTACATGCCCGGAAACGTCGTGCTTTTCCTTGACGAAAACAAGACGCAAAGCCAAAAAGCACCCGAGGGCGCATCGCGCTGTCGGGTGTTGACCTCCGGGATCTCAGGTCCCGGTCGGCGGCTCGGAGTCGTGTGGCTCGTCGCGGATTGGGCGCGATAAACAGGAAAGTCGGGCGAAAGTCAAGGTGAATGCGGGCAAATGACCGCATGGCGACTTTTCAAAGCCGCGTGACATGGGCGCGACCGGAATGTGCCGCTGGACACGCACGAAAGTACGTGTTCAAGCCGACCTCTGTATTGGCTTCCGCACTCCGCCTGATTTTTTCGATTTTGCTGGCAAAAATTCCGATTGGCGACCCGAATTCGCTGGAGGGGCCAGTTGCAAATTATTCTGCTTATGATTCTACTTTCTACTTAAGTGCGTCCTGTAAAATGATTCGTGAATATCCTTGATGCCGAATGAATCGGCGGAGATATCGAATGATAAATCTTGATATTGAGAGTTGGGCGCTGGCGCGGGCCCACCATATTGTTCTGAACGAAGGCTTGAATCTTGCGAAGGCGGCACAGGATCTGGATCGCAAACGGTCCCGCTCGCTGGTCTACGAGCTGAGAAAGGTCATCACCGCAGCCATTGTCGAAGCCCATGCTGCGTCCTTCGATCCCGACGGTGCGCAGCCAGAAAGCTGAAAATACTGACGGAGATGTTGTTCGGCGCTCAGTGCGAAGACGAGCGAATGCCATCGCATGGACAGCTTGGCACGCCCATGAGCCCTGATTGCGCCGCAAGAACGACGTTAGGCACGATTGTCGATTTATGCGGAATAATCACCGCGGTCGGCTAGCGATCAGTACACTGCGGAGCATGTCTATCATTGCACCGGCTAGATCCTCAGGTGCAGTGACGCGCAGGCTACGCTTGTAAAGGCCGTCGGTATCCCAATTGATCCCGATAGCCGCCAGCAGTATGCGATCATCTGCTTCCAGACGCACAATAACGCCGCGTAGATGATCGATCAGAAAATTCGGTCCGTTTTCATGCAGCGTGGAATCATCAACCGGAGCGCCGTCCGAAAGTACTATCAGAATCTTGCGCTTCTCCGGCCTGCGATATAGGCGGCTCGCCGCCCACTCCAGCGCTTCACCATCGACATTCTCCTTTAAAAGGTCCCTTCGCAGCATATTTTTCAGGATATAACCGAGCGCGGGTGCGTCTCTCGTATCTGCTGACCGATAGACGATGTGGAGCAAGTCGCACAAACGGCCCGGGTATCGAGGACTTCCTTGCCTCCTCCACAATCTGCGTGATTTTCCTCCTTTCCAGTCCAATGTTGTAAAGCCCAAAATCTCCACCCGGTAACCGAGACGAGACAGGAAGTCACAAGCGATCTCTGCTGTAGCCGCTGCCAAGAGTATCGATTGTCCGCGCATAGAGCCCGAATGATCTATCAGAATGGAAACGACAGTATCTTGTCGCTCATGATCCGATGTCGCGTTTCGTATGAATCCCGTTGTTTCCAATGCCTGTAGGTTGGCAGTTGTGCGCCATGAATTGAGCGACATCTCAAATGTCTTCCAGGCATCATCAAGTGCGGTCGCATCATCGGTGCTCAGAGGGGCCAATACCTCCTTTAGACGCGCCGCATCGACGACAACGTCGAAATCGCGTGTGAAAACCGAGTAAGTATCCGAGGTCCCGAATCCAGCCCTTTTTAGAACCCGGTTGAACAATAATTTAAACATGATTGAGATCGAATTTCATTGGAGACAAGTTTCAATCCGGAACCTATCGAACTCTTCCTAGGTTTCAATCGTCTCCAAGCCTTTGACGGAAAGCCGTATAGATTCCGGGAGGCTGCGTGATGGGATGATCGCGGGCCACTGGTAATTCCCTCGCATTTCCGCCATATACACCGGAAAGACAGACGGAATGATCCCATGAGCGCAACGGTCGAATTCGCGAGGATGAACGGGCTTGGCAACAAGATCCTGGTCGTCGACATGCGCGGCCGGCCGGACAAGGTGACGCCTGCGGCGGCGGTCGCGCTCAATGCCGATCCGCAGACTGAGTTCGATCAGATCATGGCGATCCATGATCCGAAGGCCGAAGGCACCGATGCCTTCATCGATATCCTGAATTCCGATGGCTCGAAGGCGCAGGCCTGCGGCAACGGCACTCGCTGCGTCGTGCAGGCACTTGCCGCCGAGACCGGCAGAAAGGTCTTTACCTTCCAGACGGTCGCCGGCATCCTCAACGCCGTCGAGCACGAGGACGGGACGATTTCGGTCGATATGGGCCGGCCGGTGTTCGATTGGGACAGGATCCCGCTGGCGGAAGAATTCCACGACACCAGCCGCATCGAACTGCAGATCGGTCCGATCGACAAGCCGGTGCTGCATTCGCCGTCGGCGATGTCGATGGGCAATCCGCATGCGATCTTCTGGGTGGACAGGGACGTGATGTCCTATGATCTCGCCCGCTTCGGACCGCTGCTCGAAAACCATCCGATGTTTCCCGAGCGCGCCAATATCACGCTGGCGCAAGTGACGTCGCCGACATCAGTGACGACGCGCACCTGGGAGCGCGGCGCTGGACTGACGCTCGCCTGCGGCTCGGCTGCCTGTTCTGCTGCCGTCAGTGCTGCGCGCACCGGCCGTACCGGCCGCAAGGTGACGATCAACGTGGCCAGCGCCAAGCCGCCGGCCACGCTTTCCATCGAATGGCGCGAGCGCGACGATCATGTGATCATGACCGGCCCGGCCGAATGGGAATGGTCGGGCAGGCTCGATCCTTCGACCGGTCTCTGGTCGCGCGAGGCTGACCGAGAGGCGGAGGCGCAGTGAGCGGCATCGAGGTCATTACCTTCGGCTGCCGCCTCAACACATATGAATCCGAAGTGATGAAGGCGCAGGCTGAAAAGGCCGGGCTCAACAATGCCGTCCTGGTCAATACCTGTGCCGTGACCGGCGAGGCGGTGCGCCAGGCCCGCCAGGCGATCCGCCGGGCCCGGCGTGACAATCCGCATGCCCGCATCATCGTCACCGGCTGTGCCGCGCAGACGGAAAAGCAGACCTTCGCTGCGATGGCGGAAGTCGATGCCGTGCTCGGCAACGAGGAGAAGCTGACGAGCGCCTCCTATCGCGGCCTGCCGGACTTCGGCGTTTCGGCCGAAGAGAAACTTCGCGTCAACGACATCATGAGTGTCAAGGCGACGGCGCCGCAGATGGTCAGGCACATTGATGGCCATGTGCGCGCCTTCATCCAGGTGCAGAACGGCTGCGACCATCGCTGCACCTTCTGCATCATTCCCTATGGCCGCGGCAATTCCCGCTCCGTGCCGATGGGAGCTGTCGTCGACCAGGCCCGCAATCTCGTCGACGGAGGTTACCGCGAGATCGTGCTGACCGGCGTCGATGCCACCAGTTACGGCGGCGATCTGCCGAGCACCCCGACGCTCGGGCTTTTGGCCAAGACCCTTCTGAAGCAGATCCCCGATATCCGCCGCCTGCGGCTTTCCTCGATCGACAGCATCGAGGCCGATGCCCACCTGATGGATCTCATCGCCGACGAGCCACGCTTCATGCCGCATCTGCATCTCTCGCTGCAGCATGGCGACGACATGATCCTGAAGCGTATGAAGCGCCGGCATTTGCGCGCCGATGCGCTGCGTTTCATCGAGGATGCGCGTCGCCTTCGCCCGGAGATGAGCTTCGGCGCCGATATGATCGCCGGCTTTCCCACGGAAACCGAAGAGATGTTCGAGAATGCCGTGCGGCTGGCCGAAGAGGCTGCTATCGCCCATCTGCATGTCTTCCCCTACAGTCCGCGTCCCGGCACGCCGGCAGCGCGCATGCCGCAGCTCGACCGGTCGCTGGTCAAGGATCGCGCCGCAAGGCTGCGCGCCACTGGACATAGGCTGCATCAATCCCATCTCGATGGGATGATCGGAACCCGGCAATGGCTGCTTGTTGAAAACAACGGCCTGGCGCATACGGAGAACTTCACGCTGGTCGCCGCACCCGGCCTTCGTCCCGGCGAACTTGTGCCGGTCACGATCACCGGCCACAATGGCAAGCATCTCGACATGCAATTGACGGCCGCAGCCGCGGCCTGACTTTCACGGAATCCCCATGGCGCTCAGTTTCATCAAAAAGGTCTTCACCTTCGGCAAGCCGGCTGAAGAACCTGTGCCTGCGGCCGTGGAAAAGGAGTTGGAGCCGCGTTCGCGCGACGAAGATCTGCCGGTTGCTGACGATCCAGTGCTGGCCGAGGAAATGGATACTGCCGGCGGGCCCGCTTCAGATATTGACGAGGGCGGGGTCGAGGCGCCGGTTGCTGAAGATGATGTCGAATCCGCAATCCTGCCCGCCGCCGACCAATTGAGCGACATGGGTGTCGTGCCGCTTTCATTGCTGGAAGCCGAGGCAGCAGCGGAGGCGGAGACTGAAATCCAGGCGGTCGCCGAAACCGTTGCGGAAATACCCCCTTCTGTCCCTTTGGGACATCTCCCCCACGAGGCGGGAGATCATGTAGAGACCGGAGCGCTAGAACAGCCGGCTGACCTCGAAGAGATCGTCGAAAAGCTTCCGAAAGAGATTCCAACTGAACCGGAAGAGATTCCGACTGAGGATGATGCAGGACCGGATTCGCCCTCCCAGCCAATCTCCCCACCTGTGGGAGAGGGGGGTAGCCCCGCGGCAGAACCGGAGATTGGCTCTCCCATCCTCCCCAAAGGCTTCGCCACCGGCCCGAAGGTCGTCGAGCCGGAGCCGGTTGCCCTGCAACCGAGGCTCAGCTGGTTCCAGCGCCTGCGCAACGGCCTTGCACGCACCTCTTCGCAGCTGACCAGCCAGATCACCGCGCTCTTCACCAAGCGCAAGCTCGATGACGAGACGCTGCAGGATCTCGAAGACCTGCTGATCCAGGCCGATCTCGGCGTCGAGACCGCCATGCGCGTCACCGACACGCTTGCTTCCGAACGCTACGGCAAGGATGTCACCGGCGAGGATGTGAGCCGGATCATGGCGTCCGAAATCGCCAAGGTCCTGAAGCCGGTCGCCAAGCCGCTGCAGCTCGACCTCTCGCACAAGCCGCATGTCATCCTCGTCGTCGGCGTCAACGGCACGGGCAAGACGACGACGATCGGCAAGCTTGCGGCGAAGCTTTCCGGCGCCGGGCTGAAGGTGATGCTGGCCGCCGGCGACACTTTCCGTGCGGCGGCGATCGAGCAGCTGAAAATCTGGGCCGACCGAACGAAATCCGAATTCATCGGCACCAAGCTCGGCGCCGATGCCGCCGGCCTTGCCTATGATGCCTTCGAACAGGCGAAGGCGAAAAAATGCGATGTGCTGATCGTCGATACCGCCGGCCGCCTGCAGAACAAGGCCGAGCTGATGGCCGAACTCGAGAAGATCGTGCGCGTGCTCGGCAAACTCGATCCCGATGCGCCGCACACCGTGCTGCAGACGCTCGATGCCACGACCGGGCAGAACGCGCTCAGCCAGGTCGAGATCTTCCGCAACGTCGCCGGCGTCAACGGGCTGATCATGACCAAGCTCGACGGCACGGCACGCGGCGGCATTCTTGTTGCCATCTCCGCCAAGCACAAGCTGCCGGTCTATTTCATCGGCGTCGGCGAGGGCGTCGAGGATCTGGAACCGTTCGAGGCCGAGGATTTTGCCCATGCCATTGCCGGACTTGGGCAATGATGCCACAGATATGCCGCCGAAAGCCTGCAAGGCACGGCCGGAAACAGGTTTCCAGGAAAACAGGTTTGAAGAACGCATGAGTACCGAAAGCGATATCACCCCGACCGCAGCCGACCGGCATCACCCGCTGCTGAAACTGGCGCTGGAACTTGGGCCGCTGATGATCTTCTTCTTCGCCAATCTGCGTGGCCAGTGGCTGGTGGAGACGTTTCCTGCTCTTTCCGAATTGGGCGGGCCGCTGTTCGTCGCGACCGGACTCTTCATGGCGGCGACGATCATCTCGCTGATCGTGTCGAAGATCGTGCTCGGCCATCTGCCGATCATGCCCTTTGTGTCCGGCATCGTCGTCCTCATCTTCGGCTCGCTGTCGATCTGGCTGCAGAACGAGACCTTCATCAAGATGAAGCCGACCATCGTCAATGCACTCTTCGGGGTGACGCTTCTCGGCGGGCTGGCCTTCGGCAGGTCGCTGCTCGGCTATGTCTTCAATGCGGCCTTTCAGCTCGATGCCGAGGGCTGGCGCAAGCTCACCATCCGCTGGGGCATCTTCTTTCTCTTCCTCGCGGTGCTGAACGAAGTCGTCTGGCGCAATTTTTCCGACGGTACCTGGGTCGCCTTCAAGGTCTGGGGCACGATGCCCATCACCATCATCTTCACGCTGGCGCAGATGCCGCTGGTGTTGAAGCATAGCATCAATCTGGAAACGGACGGCGAGAAGTGAGCGCTGCAGAGGCCGAATACCGGGTAAGACACCAGACCTTTTGGTTCGCCGCCTGCCTTGCGGTTCTGATCATTCAGATTGCCGCCGAATATATGATGGGCCGCGTGCCGATCTGCGCCTGCGGTTATGTCAAGCTGTGGGAGGGCGGGGTCAATACCAGCGGCAATTCGCAGCATCTGTCGGATTGGTATACGCCGTCGCACATCATCCACGGCTTCCTGTTCTACGGGCTCGCGCATCTTATCCTGCGCGGCAAGCCGTTGGCGGCAAGGCTGCTGCTGGCGCTCGTCATCGAATCCGGCTGGGAGCTGCTCGAGAATTCACCTCTGATCATCGACCGCTACCGCACGGCGACGATCGCGCTCGATTATTACGGCGACAGCATCCTGAATTCGGCGATGGACACCGTCTTCATGTGCATCGGCTTCTTCTTCGCGCGGCGCGCGCCGGTGGCACTGACGGTGGCGATTGCCATCTTCTTCGAGATTTTCACCGGCTATATGATCCGCGACAACCTGACGCTCAACGTTGTCATGCTGATCTGGCCGGTGGAGGCGATCAAGGTCTGGCAGAGCGGGCTTTAGCGCTTCTTTGTCCCGATAAACCCTCCCCGACCCCTCTCACAAGGGGAGGGGTTTAGATGTCGCTCCGACGCTTTTCATTTCATCGTTTCATCCGCAGAGAGTCTGATATTTGCTCGATGCGGGCCACGAGTTAGTCCATCCCCCTTGTGGGGAGGGGTTGGGGAGGGGTCTTTGTGGAGTAATCGCTACGAAACCGGCTTGCCGAGCGCCTTTTCCATCGCTGGAAACAGCCCTTCCTTCAGGCTGATATCGTCGAAGGGGCCGACGCGCTTGTAGAGGATCGTGCCGTCTGGCCCGACCAGATAGCTTTCCGGAATGCCGTAGACGCCCCAGTCGATTGCCGCCTTGCCGTTCGGGTCGATGCCGATCGCCTGATAGGGGTTGCCGAGTTCGCCGAGGAAACGCAGGGCGTTGTCGCTCTGGTCCTTGTAATTGATGGCGACGATATTCAGCCGTCCGTCTTTCGCCAGTTCCTTCAGCACCGGATGTTCGTCCCGGCAGGGGAGGCACCATGAGGCGAAGACGTTGACGAGGGTCAGCTTGCCCTTGATTGCCGCATCGGTCAGCGCCGGCAGGTTGGCGCCGTCGAGCGGCGGCAGGTTCAGCGTCGGCGCCTTGGTGCCGATCAGGGCGGAGGGAATTTCGGCAATGTTCTTGCCATGGAAATCCTGGTCGTAGAGCATCTTCGCGGCCGTGGCCGCAATGCCGCCGAAGACGACGAGCGGCAGCAGCGCCAATGCGTAACGGCTCAGCCCGCGAGGCTTGGCAGCGGTGTTTTCCGGTGTGTCGTTCATTCGCCATTCCCCACACTGTCCTTGGGGCGCGCCGAACGGCGGCGGATGCCAGCAGCCTCGAGGGCTGCAAGTTCCCTGCGGCGGGCGCGGCCGTCGGCCCAGGTCCAGGCGGTGACGGCAATCGTCACCAGGGCTGCAAAGCCATAGGAAGCGTAGACGTAGAAGGCATGCGTCACGGCTATTCCTCCCGGCTCGCCATGCGGGCGGCAAGACGGCGCTGGGCGGCAATGCGGCGGCGCCAGATCTCGTTCCTCATCGCCATGATGTGCAGCGTGAAGAAAAGCAGGGTGAAGGCGATCGCCATGATGAACAGCGGGCGCAGGAATTCCGAATCGATCGCCGGGCCGTCGAGGCGCAGCACGCTCGCCGACTGGTGCAACGTGTTCCACCACTCGACCGAGAATTTGATGATCGGGATATTGACGAAGCCGACGAGAATGAGCACGGCGCTGACGCGCGCGGCCTTCGACGGATCATCGATGGCGCGGCTGAGTGCAATCAGGCCGAGATACATCAGGAAGAGGATGAAGACGGAGGTCAGTCGTGCATCCCAGACCCACCAGGTGCCCCACATCGGCTTGCCCCAGAGCGAGCCGGTGACGAGCGCGAGCAGGGTGAAGGCGGCGCCGAGCGGGGCTGCGGCCTTGGCGGAGACATCGGCCAGCGGATGGCGCCAGACCAGCGTGCCGATCGCCGAGACGCTCATGATCGTATAGCACATCATCGAAAGCCAGGCGGAGGGGACGTGGATATACATGATGCGCACGGTCTCGCCCTGCTGATAGTCGCCTTCGGTGGCGAAGCTCAGATAGAGACCGACGGTAAAACAGAGGGCGGTGATGCCGGCCAGCCACGGAATGGCGCGCGCCGCCAGCGCCAGAAATCGCGTCGGGTTGGCGAGATCGCTGAATTTGCTGATGGCAAGGCTCGTTTCGCTCATGACGCTTCCATACCTTGATCCGGTTTTTCCTGCAATCGAATGACCAATCAATCCGCCGTGTTTCGCAGCGCAAGGGCGGCTGCTGCCGGGCCGATGACCGCGAAGAAGAGTGTCAGAGCGATGAGGATCAGAAAGGGCGGCAGGAACGGGGCCGGATCCTCGACCGCGGCATAGGTGGCGCTGACGCCGAAGATCAGCACCGGGATGGTCAGAGGCAGCACGAGGATCGAGACCAGCAGACCGCCGCGAGGCAGTGCCACAGCAACGGCGGCGCCGACAGCGCCGATGAAGGTGATAGCGGGCGAGCCGACGAGCAGCGTCAACATGGTCGCGCCGATCGCCGTCTCGTCCATGTTCATGAAGAGGCCGAGCAGCGGCGAGGCGATGACCAGCGGCAGGCTGGTGGCCGTCCAATGGGCGAAGCATTTGACCAGCACCGTCAGGACGAGCGGCGTTTCCTGCATCAGCATCAAGTCGAGCGATCCGTCGTCGCGCTCGGCCTGGAACAGGCGGTCGAGGCCGAGAAGGGCGGCAAGCAGGGCTCCGATCCAGACGATGGCGGGGCCGATGCGCGACAGCAGCTTGAGATCGGGACCGACGCCGAAGGGGATGACGGCGACGATGGTCAGGAAGAACAGTACGCCGATCAGCGCGCCGCCGCCGGCGCGAATCGAGAGTTTAAGGTCGCGGAAAAAGAGGGCGGTCATGCGCGGCGGCTCTTTGCGTCACCGGTGGACGGGGTAGCCACATCGAGAAACATCAACCCCATACCCCATGATCCACGCCGGCAAAGCCCGTCATCTTCAATTCCTGTGTATTCTGCAGCCCCAGGGGCTGATGGGTTGCCGCCAGCACGATGCCGCCCTTTGCCAGATGGGCCGAGATCAAATCGGCAAGCAGCCGGTCGGCGCTGGCATCGAGTGCGGCTGTGGGTTCATCGAGGATCCAGATGGGGCGGTAAGCGACGAGTAGTTTGGCGAAGGCGAATCGGCGCTGCTGGCCGGCGGAGAGATAAGCGAAGGGAAGGTGAGTGATTCCCGAAAGACCGACCGCCTCGGCGGCGTCCTCGACGGCGAGGCCGGCGTCGCCGCCTGTACTGCCGAGAAAGGTACGCCAGAAACCGAGGTTTTCTGCAACCGTAAGTTCATTCTTCATCGCATTTCTATGGCCGAGGTAGTGGCTGACCTCGCCGGGATGCCTGCCTTCCCGGCCCTCTTCGTCGCGGAAGATGACAGTGCCTTTTTCCGGCCTCAGCAGTCCGGCGGCCACACGCAACAAAGTGGACTTTCCCGATCCATTTCTACCCGTGAGAACAAGCGCCTCGCCGGCCGCCAAGTGAAAGGAAATGTTAACGAAAATGAGATCCTCACCGCGCCTTGCAGCCAGATTTTCGGCGGTGAGATGCATGCGTCGGCTCTTTCTTGGTTTCGGCTTCCGGCGGGGTCAAAAAATGTCCGATTTTGACTGTCCTCGGGTATGGCAAGTTTTTAGGAAATTATCTATAAGACCTGCAACCACGCCAGCGGTCGGCGTGAATTTCATCCTTGCGCCGAACTTGGAGCGTCTGTTCCACGTGCGGACAGCGGAAATGGCCGTACCCGCATCCTGATGTGCATTAAGTGCATAGGCGTTCGCACGACTGTGTTGGCTATCAGAAACGGGGTATCTCGTGTCTAAATCTCTTGACAGTTTCAATTGTCGTTCCACGCTTTCCGTCAACGGGAAGGACTATGTCTATTACAGCCTGCCCAAGGCTGAGGCAAACGGTCTGGCCGGCGTGTCGAAGCTTCCCTATTCGATGAAAGTGCTGCTTGAAAACCTGCTGCGCTTCGAAGACGGCCAGTCGGTCACCAAGGAGCATATCCTGGCCGTTGCCGAATGGCTGAACAATAAGGGTGCGGTCGAAAACGAAATCGCCTATCGCCCGGCGCGCGTGCTGATGCAGGACTTCACCGGCGTTCCCGCCGTCGTCGATCTTGCCGCGATGCGCGACGCGATGGTGTCGCTCGGCGGCGATCCCGAGAAGATCAACCCGCTCGTTCCCGTCGATCTCGTCATCGACCACTCCGTCATCGTCGACGAATTCGGCACGCCGCAGGCCTTCGCCCGTAACGTCGAGCTGGAATACCAGCGCAACGGCGAGCGCTACCGCTTCCTGAAGTGGGGCCAGCAGGCATTCAAGAATTTCCGCGTCGTGCCTCCCGGCACCGGTATCTGTCATCAGGTCAATCTCGAATATCTCGGCCAGACCGTCTGGACCAAGGAAGAGGACGGCGAGACGATCGCCTATCCTGA
Source organism: Rhizobium sp. PRIMUS64 (assembly GCF_023006465.1). NCBI lineage: Bacteria > Pseudomonadati > Pseudomonadota > Alphaproteobacteria > Hyphomicrobiales > Rhizobiaceae > Rhizobium > Rhizobium sp. PRIMUS64. Next base: position 14,391 of record NZ_JALBGX010000079.1, read on the forward strand.
TACCTGCGTCGGCACCGACAGCCACACGACGATGATCAACGGTCTCGGCGTTCTCGGTTGGGGCGTGGGCGGTATTGAAGCGGAAGCTGCGATGCTCGGCCAGCCGGTCTCTATGCTGCTGCCCGAAGTCATCGGCTTCAAGCTGACCGGCAAGCTCAAGGAAGGCGTCACGGCGACCGACCTCGTTCTCACCGTCGTGCAGATGCTGCGAAAGAAAGGCGTCGTTTCGAAGTTCGTCGAATTCTTCGGTCCTGGCATGGACAACATGCCGCTCGCCGACCGCGCGACGATCGGCAATATGGGCCCGGAATACGGTGCCACCTGCGGCTTCTTCCCCGTAGACGGCGAAACCATCAACTATCTCAACATGTCCGGCCGCACCAAGGACCGTATCGCGCTCGTCGAAGCCTATTCGAAGGCGCAGGGCATGTGGCGTGACGGCGACGGCTCCGAGCTCGTCTTCACCGATACGCTGGAACTCGATCTCAGCGATGTCGTGCCGTCGATGGCCGGCCCGAAGCGTCCGGAAGGCCGCATATCGCTCGAGAACATCGCGACCGGTTTTGCCGGCTCGATGGACACGGATTACAAGAAGCCCGGCCAGCTGAACAACCGCTATGCCGTCGAAGGCACGGATTTCGATCTCGGCCATGGCGACGTGGCGATCGCCGCCATCACGTCGTGCACCAACACCTCCAATCCGTCAGTCTTGATCGCTGCCGGTCTTCTTGCCCGCAACGCCGTTGCCAAGGGACTGAAGACGAAGCCGTGGGTGAAGACCTCGCTGGCACCGGGATCGCAGGTCGTCGGCGAATATCTCGCCAAGTCGGGCTTGCAGGCCGACCTCGACAAGCTCGGCTTCAACCTCGTCGGCTTCGGCTGCACCACCTGCATCGGCAATTCCGGCCCGCTGCCGGCGCCGATCTCGAAGACGATCAACGACAAGGGCCTTATCGTTTCCGGCGTTCTTTCCGGCAACCGTAACTTCGAAGGCCGCATCTCGCCCGACGTGCAGGCGAACTACCTCGCATCGCCGCCGCTCGTCGTCGCCTATGCGCTTGCCGGCACGGTGCAGAAGGATCTGACCAAGGAGCCGATTGGCGAGGACCAGAGCGGCAACCCGGTCTATCTCAAGGACATCTGGCCGACCTCGAAGGAAGTCCAGGAATTCATCCTGAAATACGTGACCCGCGAGCTCTACGAAAGCAAATATGCCGATGTCTTCAAGGGCGACGTCAACTGGCAGGCCGTTCAGGTTCCGCCGGGCCAGACCTATGCCTGGGACGACAATTCGACCTACGTGCAGAACCCGCCCTACTTCGTCGGCATGGGCAAGAAGGGCACCGGCGTTTCCGACATCAAGGGCGCCCGCGTTCTCGGCCTGTTCGGCGACAAGATCACCACCGACCACATCTCGCCTGCCGGTTCGATCAAGGCTGCATCGCCGGCCGGTGCCTACCTCATCGGCCACGACGTCGCCGTTGCCGACTTCAACCAGTACGGCACGCGCCGCGGCAACCATGAAGTGATGATGCGCGGCACCTTCGCCAATATCCGCATCCGCAACCACATGCTCGGCCCGAACGGCAAGGAAGGTGGCTACACCATCCACTACCCGTCGAAGGAAGAGACCTCGATCTACGACGCCGCCATGCAGTACAAGCAGGAAGGCGTGCCGCTCGTCATCTTCGCCGGTGTCGAATACGGCAACGGCTCCTCGCGTGACTGGGCTGCCAAGGGCACCAACCTGCTCGGTGTCAAGGCGGTGGTCGCCCAGTCCTTCGAGCGCATCCATCGCTCGAACCTGGTCGGCATGGGCATCATTCCCTTCGTCTTCGAAGAGGGCACGACCTGGCAGAGCCTCGGCCTCAAGGGCGATGAACTCGTCACCATCGAAGGTCTGGAAAAGATCAAGCCACGCGAGAAAAAGATCGCCAGGATCACCTATGGCGACGGCACCGTGAAAGAGGTTCCGCTGCTGTCGCGCGTCGATACGCTCGACGAGGTGATCTACCTCAACAATGGCGGCATCCTGCAGACGGTTCTGCGCGATCTCGCTGCCTGATTTTTAAGAAACTCACATGATAATGGCCGCCGGAGAGCAGTTTCCGGCGGCTTTTCTTTGCGGCGACAGTATTTAAACGGGGCTCACGATGATTTGTTTTGCGCAAGTTCCCGTCGAGCTACGTCTCACCCGTTCGTGACTTTTCGTTTGGACCCGGAAGGATTATTCGTACGTTCATATGTCAGGGCCTCCGGTTCGAACACGCCGTCGGCGCTGAAAAAGAGGTGCAGGTGAATGTCCCCCCGTTTTTTGATTCCGCTGATCGCTAGCGTTGTTTTCTCAGGCCCGTTGCAGGCCGAGGACGGCACGCCGAAAGGTGTCGTCGAACTCTTCACGGCGCAGGGCTGCTCCTCCTGTCCTCCCGCTGACGCCGCTTTCCGCAAGCTGGTGAACCAGGGCGATGTCATCGCGCTCGCCTATCATGTCGATTACTGGAACTATCTCGGCTGGGCCGATACGCTGAGCTCCAAGGAAAACACCGAGCGGCAGTACGGCTATGCCAGGACGATGGGCCGAAGCAACGTCTACACGCCGCAGGCCATCGTCAACGGACGCGGCCATCTGGCCGGCGCCGATCTCAACGGAATCAACAGCAAGATCGACACCTTTAGCAGCGAAGGCAACGGTCTGACTGTTCCCATCAACGCCGCGATGCGCGGCGACGAACTGGAGATCAAGATCGGCGCCGGACAGGGCAAAGCCAATGTCGTGATGGTCTATTTCGACAAGGAAAAGACAATCGACGTCGAAAAGGGTGAGAACAGCGGCCAGAAGATCTCTTATCTGCACAGCGTCACCAATGTCGAAACCGTCGGCATGTGGGACGGCAAGGCGACCAGTCTGACGCTGCCGGCCAGCGTCCTGCAGCGTCCGCAGCTCGAGGGCTGCGCGATTCTGCTGCAATCGGCGACTGCAGACGGCGATCCGGCAGCGATCCTTGGCGCAACCGTGGTGATGGCTGGAAAAAATATCTGAAATTTCATCCGGTTACGGATGAAATACTGGGGCGGCCCGGCCGAGCGTATTCGGGGCTGGGGTTAAGGTCGATACGCTCCGCCGGGCCCTTTGGCGCGCTGGCGCCAAACTGGAATTCATAAATCTCCTGCAAATGAGGCGCTGTTTTGACTGAAATGCGGCGCTGTCGAGAAAGCGTTGGCCTGCCCAGCGCATCATGCCTTCCGAAAATCGGACCCAACTTTCGGAAGGCATGATGCGCAGACTCAAAGTGCTACAGCGCCCTTGCGCGAGAGACGCGCGGCGCTGTGGTGCGGCCGAATGTGGCGGCTGGCACTCTTGCAATTTGCGGCGGCTCGGGCAAACTGTCACTCTCCTGTCACATGTGGAGGCCTTGTGAGACTGATGACAGATCAGCCGGATTTGCGACACGGCGAAAGCCGTTCCGTCGACCACAGTTCCTCAGTCGTCGTCGATCTCAGGGAATACAAGCAAAGCAAGGACCCGCTTCCGGTGACCTTCCACCGGCGCGAACTGGACGCCATCCTCTGGATCTACGGCCGTATGGTCGGTGACGGTGAATGGCGCGACTACGCCATCGATCACCTCAAGGACAGGGCAGTCTTTTCCGTCTTCAAGCGTTCCGGCGAAATGCCGCTCTTCCGCATCGAGAAAAACCCGAAGCTCGCCGCCAAGCAGGGCGCCTATTCCGTCATCAACACCAACGGTACGATCCTGAAGCGTGGTCACGAGCTGAACCAGGTGCTGAAGGTGTTCGACAAGGCCCTGAAGCTCGTCGACAAGTAAGCCGCACTTACAGCGCTGCGCCTCTTTCCAAACGCGCAAAGCACGATGCGCTAGCCGGCAAACAGCGTGCCGGGATAGGCTGACGGGTCCGGATCGGTGCCCATGCCCTCACCGAGGACGCGCTGCATGAACATCGTATCCAGCCAGCGGCCGTGCTTGTAGCCGGTGCCCTTCATCAGACCGACCTCCTCGAAGCCGGCTGCGCGATGAAGCGCGATCGAGGCGGGGCTGGCGCCGCCGATGACGGCGGCCATCTGACGGAAACCGAGTCCGGTGCAGCGGGTGATCAGTTCGGCGAGCAGCGCCTTGCCGATGCCCCGGCCGCGGGCCTCAGGCGCGAGATAGATCGAATCCTCGACCAGCCAGCGATAGGCGGGACGCGTGCGAAACGCCGAGGCATAGGCGTAGCCGAGCAGGCTTCCATCCGCATCGGTTGCGGCAATATAGGGATATTGCTGGCTGACGATCGCCGCAAAACGTTGCGCCAGCTCGGCCTCGGTCGGCGGCACGATCTCATAGCTCGCGACGCCGTTCAGGACGGATTCGCGATAGATATCGGCAATGGCGGGAATATCGGCGTTCGAGGCATCGCGCAGGAGGAAGGACATTTCGCGGCAGGTCCATAGGAGTGGGTAAGGCCTTCCTACTGCATAATTCCTTAAATCGGAATCGATTTAAGGACGAAATTATGCAGCAATTCAAAATGCTACAGCGTCCTTTGCGCGTCTGAAAAGACGCGCGGCGCTGTCGAACCACCCCGCGAAAGCCTGCGCAACAAAAAAGGCGGCCGAAGCCGCCTTTTCGATCTCAGTCTGCCCTGCTTATTTACGGTTGCCCATGAACTGCAGCAGGAACATGAAGAGGTTGATGAAGTCGAGATAGAGCGTCAGCGCACCCATGATCGCCTTGCGACCGGCGACGGCGACGTCATCGGCTTCCAGGTACAATTCCTTGATCCGCTGCGTATCGTAGGCGGTGAGGCCTGCGAAGATCAGGACGCCGAGCACCGAGATCGCGAACTGGACGGCGGACGACGCCAGGAAGATGTTGACCAGCGAAGCGATGATCAGGCCGAAGAGACCCATCATCAGGAACGAGCCCATCGCCGACAGGTTACGCTTCGTCGTGTAGCCGTACAGCGACAGCGCGCCAAAGGAGGCGGCGGTGACGAAGAAGGTCTGAACGACGCTCTGGCCCGTGTAGATCAGGAAGATCGACGAGAGCGACAGACCGACGAGCGCAGCGTAGACCGCAAAGGTCGTCTGGGCGGCGGCCACCGTCATGGTATTGATCCGGAAGCTCAGGAAGAACACCAGAGCGAGCGGCGCCAGAATGACCACCCACTTCAGCGGGCTTACATAGATCGCCTGACCGAAAGCGGTCAGTTCGCCATTGGCGAAGGCGAATTGGAACGACAGATATGCGGCCACACCGGTGATCGCCAGACCCAGCGCCATCAGGTTGTAGACCTTGAGCATATAAGCGCGCAGGCCTTGATCAATCATCTCGCCGGTCTGAGCGCGGCTTTGATAGTTACGAAGATCAGCCATAGTTTCCTCTTACAAGCTCCGATGGATATACGGTGTCGGGGTTTTCGACCCGGGCGCCGCTGCGGAGCTCCAGCATGCCTGCGAACAATATGAGGCTTTCGCCCATTGCAAACAAGAGGCTTGCAAAGCCTCGGCCGGTTAAATCGCCGTAAGGTGAAGGGTTTGAGTGCCGCTGCCCGGTCAGAGCTCGCGCAAAACGGGGGCCGCCTTCTGCCCAAGGATGCGCCAGGTGCCGATAAGGCCGATGCCGACGGTGAGGACGAGCGCGGTCACAAGCGTCAGTCCCGCCACGTCGGGCAGAAATGTCGAGGGTAGACGCATGATGCGGGCGACGATGAACCAGGCGGCAACGCCGCCGGCGATCAGCGCGAAGATTGCGGTCGCAAGCCCGAGGATCAGATATTCGTAGCTGAAGGCGCGGATCAGCATGGCGCGCGTGGCGCCGAGCGTCTTCAGCACCACCGCGTCGTGGGTGCGCGCCCGGTTTCCGGCGGCAAGCGCGCCGGCAAGGACGAGGATCGAGGCGATGAGGGCGACGGAGGCTGCGGCGCGGATCGCGGTCGCAAGCTGTGCGACCAGCTGGTTGACGATATCGATCGCGTCCTTGACGCGCACACTGGTGATCGTCGGATAGGTGTTGGTGACGGATTTCAGGATCGCCGCATCTTCGGCCGGTGTCGAAGAGGGATCGGTCAGCGTCGCGAGCCACGCATGCGGGGCGCCGCGGAAGGTATTCGGCGAGAAGACCATGACGAAATTGATCGACAGCGATTCCCACTCGACGCGGCGCAGATTGGCTATCTTCGCCGTAATGTTGCGGCCGAGCACGTTGACGGTGACCTTATCGCCGATCTTGAGGCCGAGCTCATGGGCCTCTTCCGAGGAGAAGGAGACGAGTGGCTCGCCGCTGTAATCCTTGTCCCACCATTTGCCTTCGGTGAGGGCGGCGTTCTCCGGCAGGGTTTCGGCATAGGTGATGCCGCGATCGCCGTTCAGCACCCAGCGGCCGGCCGCCGGCACGTTCATCTTGGTGACATCCTCGCCGTTGAAGGCGATGATCCGGCCGCGCAGCATCGGCACTTCGACGAGCTTGCCCTGCGGCGCTTGGCCCTGGACGAGATCGCGGAATGCATCGACCTCGGCGCTCTGGATATCGACGAAGAAGAAGTTCGGCGCACCCTCGTTCATACGGCCGGTTAGCTGCTGGCGCAGGTTCCCGTCGATCAGGGTGAGCGTCACCAGCAATGCCAGGCCAAGGCCGAGCGAGAGCACGACCGAGGGGGTCAGTGCGCCGGGGCGGTGGATGTTGCCGATCGCAAGCCGCAGCGCTGGCGAATTGACGCGCGGGCTGCGGCGCGCGAGCCAGGCAATCAGGGCGGCGACCAGGCGCAGGACGACGAAGGCAAAAACGATCGCGCCGACGAAGACGACGGCGATGAAGCGGTCATAGGCGGTGAGGATGGCAAGCCCGGCAAGGGCGGCCATGAACAGGGCGGCAAGCACGATGTAGGGCCAGGAGGGCAGGCGGCGGGCCTCGAAGCCCTGTTCGCGAAAAAGGGCCGTCGCCGGCACTTCGCGGGCGTGGCCGAGCGGCAGGATGGCGAAGGCGAGCGTCGTCAGGATGCCGAAGAGCGTGGCGAGCAGCAGGGCGCCGGGGTAGAGGGTCGGCGTCGTGGAGACCGGCAGGAATTGCGCCAGGAATTGCGCGGCAAACATCGGCGACAGGGCGCCGATGACGAGGCCGATCAGGATGCCGCCGAGAGCGATGATGGCGATCTGGAAGAGATAGATCAGAACGACGACCTGCGCCGGCGCACCCAGACATTTGAAAGTGGCGATGGTGGTGCGTTTGGAATCGAGGAAGGCGCGCACCGCATTGGCGACACCGACACCGCCGACGATCAGCGCGGTGAGGCCGACCAGCGTCAGGAACTGCGAGAAGCGGGTGATGTTTTCGGTGAGCGAGGGCGCGGCGCGGTCGCTGGTGCGGATCGCCCAGCCGGCGGAGGGGAATTCCTTGGAGGCGCGCGCCTGGATGCCCGACATCGCGGCCTTGTCTTCCAGGCGGATCTTGTAGGCGTGTTCGACCAGGCTTCCCGTCTGGATCAGCCCGGAGGCTAGAAGCGCCTGGCGGCTGACGAGCAGACGCGGCGCAAAGCCAAAACCTTCCGACAGCGCATCCGGTTCGGTTTTCACCGTGCCGGTGATGCTGAGCTTGACGTTGCCGAGCAGCAATTCGTCGCCGACCGCAAGCCCGAGCCGATCGAGAAGGAGGGGCGCTGCGACCGCACCATAGGTGCCGCCTTGGCCCGAAAGCAGTGCTGCAAGCGGATAGTCCGGTTCGGCTACGAACTTGCCGTAGAGCGGGTAGGCGTCATCGACGGCCTTGACCTCGACCAGCGCCTGATCGGAACCGTCAGGCTTGCGGGCCATCGAGCGCAGGCCTGTTGACACCGAAACGGTGCCGAGGCCTTCGAGGAAAGCTATTTCCTGAGGTGTGGCTTCACGGTTGTTGAGTTCGAAACGGACGTCGCCGGCCAGCAGCTCCTGCCCCTGCGAGGCGATCGTGTCGGTGATCGACTGCGAAACGGAATTGACGGCGGCGATGGCGCCCGTGCCGAGCGCGATGCAGGCAAGGAAGATGTAGAAGCCGCGGATGCCGCCGCGCAGCTCGCGCAGCGCCAGGCGAAAAGCGAGCGAGACGCGTGGCGTGATGATCCTCATGCGATCGCCGCTTCGCTGCGGCGGGCGGCGCTGTCGCCCTCGATCCTGCCGGAGCGGACGCGAATCTGGCGCGAGCATCGGTTTGCAAGCGAGACGTCGTGGGTGACGAGAAGCAGGGTCATGCCGCGTTCGGCCTGCTTGGAGAACAGAAGGTCGGCGATCTGGCGGCCGGTCTCGGTATCGAGATTGCCGGTCGGCTCATCGGCGATCAGCAGGGCCGGCGACGGGGCGAGCGCTCTGGCGATGGCCACGCGCTGCTGTTCACCGCCGGAAAGCTGACCGGGATAGTGGCTCAGCCGTTCGCCGAGGCCGACCGATTTCAGCTCGCGATGAGCGATCTCGAAGGCGTTGCTGACATTGGCGAGCTCGAGCGGCACGGCGACGTTTTCCAGCGCCGTCATGTTGGCGATCAGGTGGAAGGACTGGAAGACGATGCCGATGTTGCGGCCGCGGAAATCGGCGACCTGGTCCTCACTGAGGCTATGGAGCGGCGTATCGTTGATGTTGATCTCACCGCTGTCGAGTTTCTCCAGCCCGGCAAGCACCATCAGCAGGGTGGATTTGCCGGAACCGGAAGGGCCCACGATGCCGACGGATTCACCGGCAGCGATATCGAGATCGATGCCCTTCAGCACATGGACGGAGGCGGCTGCGCTGCCAAGGGTCAGATCGGCGCCCTTCAACTCGATAATGGTTTTTGCCAACAGAAATCGCCCTATATAAGTCCGTAATCGAATGGCCGCATAACGGCACCTCGCCAATCTAGGGAAGCCAGCATGAGATTTAAAGTTGCCGCCCTTCAATTCACCGTCATTGCCGTCTCGCTGATCTTTGCCACTGCAGCCGATGCCCGGACGATCAATCTCGTCGGTTTCGGGGACAGTTTGATGGCGGGCTATCAGTTGCCGCCCGGCGATGGCTTTCCGGAAAAGCTGCAGGCGGCCCTGAAGGCGAAGGGGCTCGACGTCACCATTGCCAATGCCGGGGTCTCCGGCGACACGACGACAGCAGGCCTTGCGCGCATCGACTGGTCGGTGCCCGACGGCACCGATGGGGTCATTCTCGAGCTTGGCGCCAATGATGCGTTGCGCGGCATCCCGCCGGAGGAGAGCGAGAAGAATCTCGATCAAATGATTACCCGGCTAAAGGAGCGTGGGATTGGCGTGCTGCTCGCCGGTATCATAGCGCCGCCAAACATGGGGGCGGATTATGCCGCACGATTCAACCCGATCTATCAGAAACTCTCGGAAAAACATAAGCTTCCACTCTATGCCTTCTTCCTCGACGGCGTCGCGCTGGAGGCCGACTTGAAGCTCGAAGACGGCATGCATCCAAATGCGAGAGGTGTCGACGTCATGGTCGAAAAGATGGAGCCTGCTGTCACAAATTTCGTCGAAACGATTTCTTCTGTGAAGAAATAGGGGCTTGCGCGGTTGTTGATTGCGTGATTCCGTGTGAGCACCTGCAAAAGATTCGGGGAGTGCTCGTGATGCCGAGACTGTTTACCGCCCTCGAAATTCCGCGCAATGCGGCGATGAGTCTTTCATTGCTGCGCGGTGGCCTCCCTGGAGCACGATGGATCGATGTGGAGAATTACCACATCACCCTGCGCTTCATCGGTGATGTCGACGGCCGCACGGCCGATGAAATCGTTGAACGCCTCGACCGGATTGACCGGCCGGAATTCCAGTTCCGGCTCGAAGGCATCGGTTCCTTCGGATCGAAGAAACCGCATTCGGTCTGGGCCGGCGTCTCGCAATCGCCAGAAATGTATGCCCTGCAAGGCGAGATCGAGCGCATCTGCCAGCGTATCGGCCTGCCGCCGGATCCCCGCAAATTCATGCCGCATGTGACGCTGGCGCGGCTCAAATCCTCGCGGCTCGACGATGTCGTGCAATATCTGGCGGGGCGCGGCAACTTCCACACCACAACCTTCACCGCACCGCGCTTCGTGCTGCTTTCGTCGCGCGAATCGGTTGGTGGCGGGCCTTACCTGACCGAGGAAGTGTTCCCGCTGCACGAGGCGCGCTCGACGCCCAGCGTTTCGAGCAGGCTGCGGCAGCCGGTCAAGAGCCTGGTGTAGACCAGCTCGAAACCGCCCGAGCCGCCATAATAGGGATCGGGAATATCCTCTCCCGTTCCCAGCGCCGTGTCACCGAAAAGGTGGATATTCGCCCCATGCGGCGCGCTCTTTTCGAGCGCCGCCAGGTTGTCGCGGTCCATGGCGAGGATCAGATCGAAATCCGTGAAATCCCTCGGTTGGACGCGGCGGGCGCGCTGCCCTGATATGTCGATGCCGTGGCCTTTCGCGATGGCGATCGAACGCTGGTCGGGCGGCTCGCCTTCATGCCAGCCGCCGGTGCCGGCGGAATCGATCGTAAAATCGCCGGTCAACCCCGCCTCGGCGACGAGATGGCCAAAAATTCCCTCGGCGAGCGGAGAACGGCATATATTGCCCATGCAAACGAAGAGGATGCTGATGCGTTTCATCGGTAACCTGTCGAACAGAGATGAGGACCATGGCATGAAAATGGAAAAACTGGAACGGACGGCGGCCGAGGCGCAACTGACCGAGCTTTCGGGCTGGGTGCTCAATGATGCGGGTTCTTCGATATCGAAGACGTTCAAGTTCGCAAATTTCGTCGAGGCTTTCGGCTTCATGACGCAGGCAGCACTTGCGGCCGAGAAGCTTAACCACCATCCCGAATGGTTCAACGTCTATTCCAGGGTGGATGTGACGCTGAACACGCATGATGCCGGCGGGCTGACGGAACTGGATTTCAAGCTCGCCAAAGCAATGGAGAAGGCTGCGGCGCGACGTGTCGTTTGAATATGGGGCCGATTGAAAGGGGCCGATTGAAAGACTGGGCGCCGTCACCATATGTTCGCATGGACAAAAGGGATGCAGGGATGGACGAGGTCAAATTCGGCGAAATCCTCTTGCCGGGCGACGAGGACACCCAAAGCCGGCGCGAGAAGACCGTCAGGCAGAAATTCTGGCCGACGTTCCGACGGGCGGTGCGACAGATCCCGTTCTCGCGCGATGTGGTCGCCGGTTTCTATTGCGCGCTCGATCCGCAGACGCCGACAAAGGTGCGCGGCGTGCTGCTCGCGGCACTCGCCTATTTTGTCATGCCGATCGACATGATCCCGGATATTTTCGCCGTCATCGGCTTTTCCGACGACATTGCCGTGCTCTCGGCCGCCTTCGCCATGGTGCGCGGCCATATCCGGCCGGGCCATTACGAAGCAGCCGACCGCGTTCTCGCCGACCGGCCGGAAGAAGCGATGAAGACGATTTAAAGCGCGTCGAATCGAGCCGGGATGTGACACGCTTGTTTCATGCGTGTCGCCATCTCAAAACCGCTGCGCCCTTCTGGGCGACATACGTCAGGCGTTTTCGCGTTCCAGCACCTTGCGAAGCTTGCCGAAGGCAAGCCGGATGCGCGACTTCACCGTGCCGAGCGGCAGTCCGGTCGCTTCGGCGATCTCCGAATGCGATTGACCGAGGAAGAAGGCGGCGCGCAGCATGTCGCGCTGTTCCTCCGGCAGTTGACCGACGGCGGCGCGTATCTTGGCGTCGCGATCGTCATTGGCGATGAGTTCTTCCGCGCCGATATCGGCCGGCGGCTGCAGGGCCGGATCAGTCTCATCGAAGATGCGGGTATTGGCGCGGCGTTGCATGTCGATGCGGCGATTGCGGGCAATGCGGAAAAGCCAGGTCGAAAGTGAAGATCGCGTGGCATCATAGAGGTCTGCCTTGTGCCAGAGCACGATCATGATCTCCTGGACCAGTTCCTCGGCCTCGCCTGATGTCATCCTCTGGCGCATCAGCCAGGCCTTCAGGCGGGGTGCGAAATAGTCGAACAGGATGGAAAAGGCCTGCTGGTCGCGATCGTTCGCGACGGCCTTCGCGAGGGCAGCGAAACGCTGTCTTTCCTCGGCATCCATATCCCCTCACCAGCCCCCTGCGGCAACAATTTCGTCCCGGATTTCCAAGTCTTAATGAGGTACAACGGATTTGGGAAAGGTCAAACTCTTGCCTGAATCTTTGTGTCTTAAATTCAGCCGAACGGACGATCAGTGCCATTGGGGCACGGTGTCGCGGTCGATACCGTCAAAGGGGCGAAAATTGACACTCGAGCTGAAATGACACAGGCAGATACAAATCGCAGCTATTGTTGACCATTTGGTAACCTGAATTAAGTCAAAATAAAGCAGATCGTGATTATGCGGCGCCCGCTATGATCGCTTCGGGCCTTGAATCGCAAGAACCGGCAGGAATCCATGTTTGTAAAAAGTATCGTATCCGCTCTCGCACTCACCCTTGTTATGGCCGGAGTTGCGGAAGCGCAGCAGGCCGCGCCGAACCGCATCCAGCAGTTCCAGGCATGGGGCGCCTACTCCTACAAGTCGGGCAGCAGCACCGTCTGCTACGTGCTTTCCGTTCCGACGGCAAAGCAGCCGGCAAGCGTCGACCACGGCGACAATTTCTTCATCGTCTCGCAGCGTCCGGGCCAGAACATTTCCTACGAGCCGCAGGCGATGATGGGCTACACGGTCAAGGAAAATTCGAAGATCAACGTCGTCATCGACAACAAGACCTTCGTGATGTTCACCAAGGACAAGGCTGGCTGGGTCGAGAATGCTGCCCAGGAGCCGGCCCTCGTCGCGGCGATGAAGACCGGTCATTCGATGACGGTCAATGCCGTTTCGCGCAAGGGCACCGGCACCTCCTACAGCTATTCGCTCTCGGGCATCTCGGCTGCCCTGAAGCAGATCGAAACCTGCAAGTAGGCGGTCCTTCCGGCCGCAGAATTTCAAGGGCCGGCCTTGCGCCGGCTCTTCTCGTTTCCATCTAAAGCGCGACGCGGTCTTTCAGATCCGCCTGCCGCGCTTTAGGAGTTTGGTTTGAGCGTGCCCTAATCGCAAAACCGCCGCGTGTTTTTGCGCGACATGCTTGATAGTGACGCGCGGGCAAAATGATGGTAAAGCCGGCGCCAACAGCGGACAGATCGCGATAACAGTCGCCGTTCCGCCATTCAATTTCTGCCGATGTGCCGTCATGCGCCCGCAAGTCTTCCGGCTTACCCCCTGAAGCGCGCGGGCTCGCAGAGCCGGCACACGTTCGAATTCGGGATAAATGCCTATGTCCGTCATGGATGCGATCGTTGTCACCAAGCCGCAGGCGCGCACGCCCGCCAACGTCGAGAAACCCTCGTTGATTGGCCTGTCGCGTGAGGAGATGGGGGCGGCACTCCGGGAAAAGGGTGTGGCTGAGAAGCAGATCAAGATGCGCGTCTCGCAGCTCTGGAACTGGATCTATGTGCGCGGCGTCTCCGACTTCGACCATATGACGAATGTCGCCAAGGACATGCGGGAGATGCTGAAGCAGCATTTCACCATCGCACGTCCCGAGATCGTCGAGGAGCAGGTCTCCAACGACGGCACGCGCAAATGGCTGCTGCGCTTTCCCCCGCGGGGCGCCGGGCGCCCCGTCGAGATCGAGGCTGTCTACATTCCGGAAGAGGGCCGCGGCACGCTCTGTATCTCAAGCCAGGTCGGCTGTACGCTCACCTGTTCCTTCTGTCATACCGGGACGCAGCGTCTGGTGCGCAACCTGACGGCGGAGGAAATTCTTTCGCAGCTTCTGCTTGCCCGCGACCGACTTGGCGATTTCCCGGACCGTGAAGCGCCGCAGGGTACGATCATGCCTGCCGAGGGCCGCAAGGTCAGCAACATCGTCATGATGGGCATGGGTGAGCCGCTTTATAACTTCGATGCCGTCAAGCAGGCATTGCTGATCGCCACGGATGGTGACGGCCTGTCGCTGTCCAGGCGCCGCGTGACGCTTTCCACCTCCGGTGTCGTGCCGGAGATCTTCCGCACCGGCGATGAAATCGGCGTCATGCTGGCGATTTCGCTGCATGCGGTGCGCGACGATTTGCGCGACATTCTCGTGCCGATCAACAAGAAGTACCCGCTGAAGGAGCTGATCGAGGCCTGCCGGACCTATCCGGGCCTTTCGAACGCGCGGCGCATCACCTTCGAATATGTGATGCTGAAGGATGTCAATGACAGCCTGGAAGACGCCAAGGGGCTGATCAAGCTCCTGAAGGGCGTGCCGGCGAAGATCAACCTCATTCCGTTCAATCCCTGGCCCGGCACCAATTACCAGTGTTCCGACTGGGAGCAGATCGAGAAGTTCGCCGATTTCATCAATTCGGCGGGGTATGCTTCGCCGATCCGCACGCCGCGCGGCCGCGACATTCTTGCCGCCTGCGGCCAGCTGAAATCGGAATCCGAACGCATGCGCAAGACCGAACGTCTGGCCTTCGAGGCGATGATGATCGCCAATCACGGCGCCGACGACTGATCAGCAAGTTTGATCCTCGCTACAATTCTCCGCGATTGATTTCAGGGGGTGCTTTTCCTAAAAGTGGCGCCAAAATCATTCAGGAGGATCCCCATGCGCCCGATTTTGCTCGCTCTTGCCGCCAGTTTGGCCCTTTCCCTGCCCGCAAAGGCCGATGACGTCACCGTCGCCGTGACGGCGATCGTCGAACATCCGGCGCTCGATGCGGCGCGCAAGGGCGTTCTCGATGCGCTGACGGCCGCCGGCTATAAAGAGGGCGAGAACCTGAAATTCGTCTTCGAGTCGGCGCAGGGCAATCCGGCGACGGCAGCCCAGATCGCCCGCCAATTCGCCGGCGACGAGCCCAATGTCATCGTGCCGATCTCGACGCCCTCGGCCCAGGCCGTCGTCTCCTCGACGCGTGACATTCCCGTCGTCTTCACGGCCGTCTCCGATCCGCTTGGCGCCCAACTCGTCAAGAACATGGACAAGCCCGGCGGCAATGTCACCGGCCTTTCCGATATGTCGCCGGTCGCCGAGCACATAGCGCTGATCAAGGAAATCCTGCCTGATGTGAAAACCATCGGCTATCTCTACAATTCCGGCGAGGCGAATTCCGTTTCGCTGCTCGCCGTGCTGAAGGCTGAAGCCGAAAAGGCTGGCCTGAAGGTGGTCGAATCGGCCGCCACCAAGTCGGCCGAGGTCCAGGGTGCGGCACGCGCGCTCGTCGGCCGCGCCGATGCGATCTACATTCCAACCGACAACACCATCATCTCCGCGCTCGAAGGCGCCGTCGCGGTTGCCGAGGAGAGCAAGCTGCCACTCTTTACCGCTGACACGGATTCGGTTTCGCGCGGTTCGATCGCCGCCCTCGGCTTCAACTATTATGATGTCGGCAAGCAGACCGGCGACATCGTCGTGCGCGTGCTGAAGGGTGAGAACCCCGGCGACATCGCGGTCAAGACTGCCGCCGGCAGCGACCTCGTCGTCAACAAGGCTGCGGCCGAGAAGATGGGCGTCACCCTGCCGCAGAGCGTGCTTTCCCGCGCCAACAAAGTCATCGAATAGTCGGCCGGTACGTCTAGCGCCTTCGTCGTATTCAGCCGCTCTCGTTTGCACGGGAGCGGTTGTTTGTATTAAAAGGCTCCGTTTCGCGACGGGCGGAACGGACACAAAAAGGGGCTGAAAGCCTTGAGCCAAATCGCATTCTGGGGGGCCGTCGAGCTCGGCCTAGTCTATTCTTTCGTCGCTCTCGGCGTCTATCTCGCCTTTCGAGTTCTCGATTTTCCTGACCTGACGGTCGACGGCTCCTTTCCGCTTGGCGCGGCGATGACAGCCGTGCTGATCATTGCCGGCGTCAACGCCTGGCTCGCGGCTCTGATCGCCATGGCGGCAGGTGCCGCTGCGGGCATGGTGACGGCGCTGCTCAACGTGCGCTTCAAGATCCTCAATTTGCTCGCCTCGATCCTGACGATGATCGCGCTGTTTTCCGTCAATCTGCGCGTGATGGGCAAACCCAATGTCGCCCTCATCAATGCCGACACGATGATCAGCCCGTTCTTCGGCCATGGCCTTCGCGATTTCTACGTGCGGCCGCTCTTCGTCGGTATTCTGGTCGTCATCGCGCTCATCCTGGTCTGGCGTTTCCTGGAAAGCGATGCGGGCCTGGCAATGCGGGCGACCGGCGCCAATGCAAGGATGGCGCGGGCCCAGGGCGTCGATACCAGCCGGCAGATCTATCTCGGCATGGCGATCTCGAATGCGCTGGTGGCGCTCGGCGGCGCCCTGTTTGCCCAGACGAACGGCTTTGCCGACGTCACCTCAGGCGTCGGCACGATCGTCGTCGGCCTCGCTGCCGTTATCATCGGCGAGACGCTGCTCGGGCGGCGCGGTCTGCTGATCGCGTTGATCGGCTGTGTGCTCGGCTCGATCCTCTATCGCATCGCGATCCAGCTGGCGCTTTCGAGCGACGTCATCGGTCTGCAGGCGTCCGATCTCAATTTCGTCACCGCCGTGCTGGTGACCGTGGCGCTCATCCTTCCCCGGTTGCGTGGAGGTGCCGCGTCGTGATCAACCTCAAGAACATCAAGGTCGTCTTCGGGCGCGGTACGCCGCTGCAGAAGCAGGCGCTCTCGGGTGTCAGCCTGACGATCGAGGAAGGCTCCTTCGTCACCGTCATCGGCTCGAACGGCGCCGGCAAATCGACGCTGCTCGGCGTGCTCGCCGGCGATGTGCTGGCAAGCGAGGGGCAGGTGCTGATCGGCAATGCCGACGTGACCCGCAAGACGACGGCGGCGCGCGCCGGACTTGTCGCCCGGGTCTTTCAGGACCCGCTGACCGGAAGCTGCGGTGCCTTGTCGATCGAGGAGAACCTGG
>NZ_JALBGX010000007.1:0-112710 GCF_023006465.1 Rhizobium sp. PRIMUS64
CGGGTTCACTTCATGAGGAACGTGCTCGCGCATGCTGGAAAGAGCGGCAGGCGGGTCGTATCCGCCTTCATCGCGACGGCCTTTGCCCAGGAGACCCCGGAGGCAGCAAGCGCACAATGGCGCAGTGTCGCCGATCAAATCAGGCCGAAAGTGCCGAAGCTTGCCACCATCATGGACGACGCTGAAGAGGAAGTGTTCGCCTACATGACCTTCCCGAAAGAGCACCGGGAAAGCTGCACTCGACGAATCCAATTGAGCGTCTCAACGGCGAAATCAAGCGACGCACCGAGGTCGTCGGCATCTTTCCGAACGACGAAGCCATCGTCCGTCTCGTCGGCGCACTGCTGCTCGAACAGAATGATGAATGGGCCGTTCAACGCGCCAGGTATATGACGCTTGAGACCATGGCCCAAATGAGCGATGAGCCCCAAATCAGCCTGCCCGCTGTGGCACGCTGATATCCCCTCCGACCCGACCTCGGAAAGCACGGCAATCAGCCGTCAGCTACCCCACCTCCCGGGACACGATCGTATCACCTTGTATTCCGGACTAAACTTATGCCGACAGCGTTGCGATAGAGGGCATTCGGAACCAGCATGCGGCTATTCCGGAAGGTCGGCACTCGCATGACGTCATCTGACCGACATCGTGGGGTTATTCGACAAAAATTGCGAAATGTCCTTGATCCAGTTTCCGCTGTTAGATCTCGTTGTCGCCGGCAGTCCTTTCTCTATCATATTTGCTGGAGCGTGCCGCAAGTCCGACAAGAGCTGCGCCTAGGCCAACAGCTCTGTGCTGTCATTGACGGGTTAGGAACACGTCAATGATCAACGAGGCTGGAGCCTTATACCCCGGTGTTCCTGCCTCAAATGTAAGGGCATGACGAGTGCCGCCCTTTCCTTCACTTGACCAGGTGGTTTCCGATCGAGGAGCCGCCATCGACCGTCAGAATGCTACCGGTCGCGAACCTCGAACGATCGGACGCAAGAAAAAGCATTGCTTCAGCAATCTCTTCAGCTGTCCCCATCCGATCCATGACGGCACGGGCGTTGAAATCGCTGCGAAGCTTCGCGGGGTCCTTCGCTTCGGCGAAGATTTTCGTGAAGTAAGGAGAGTCGATTGTCCCTGGAGCGACCGCGTTGACACGAATTCCCTCTTTCGCATGATCCATGGCCATCGCGCGCGTCAGCGAAGATATTGCTCCTTTCGATGCTACGTAGGCAGTCCTGTCCGCGATTGCTGAGGTTGCGGTGTAGGAAGTCGTATTGATGATCGAACCTCCGCCGTTCCGTCGCATAACAGGAATGACGTACTTTGAGCAAAGGAAGATCCCTTTGACGTTTACGGACATAATCCGGTCCCAAGTTTCTTCAGGAATGGTCACCACATTCCCCGTCGTTCCGAACCCGGCATTATTGACGAGCACGTCGACCCGGCCCCACTTTGCGGTCGTCTTCTCAACCATGCTTTCCGCGTCCTTGGCGGACGAGACGTCGACGCGAACACCGAAAGCCTTCGAGCCGATCTCGTTCGCCACACGAACCGCGGCGTCTTCATTGACATCAGCAACAACCACATAGGCGCCGTTCTTTGCGAAAAGCTCGGCGGTCGCACGACCAATGCCGCTGCCGCCCCCTGTGACGATACAAACCCTTTGATTCAAATCCATCGACCATCTCCTCATTTTTGGGTGCCTTAGAAGACATTTTAGCAGACAATCTGTCAATTGTGAAAATCCAGTTGACAGATTGTCTGCTGATCTGTTTATCTAGGCTCGATCGAATTTGGCCGTGGGAGGACAATATGGCCGATACCAGCACTGAGGCGCAGTTGGCTTTTAAGGCAGCTATGCGTCGGTTCACATCAACCATCTGCTTGATCACGACCGAACTCAACGGGGTCCGTCATGGCATGGCCGCCACCGCGGTCCAGTCGGTTACCGCGGACCCACCAACTGTTCTTGTCTGCATCAACCAATCGGCTTCGGTGAATCAGCCTTTGAAGATCTCCGGGAAGTTCGCCGTGAACATGCTGCATCTTTCACATGCCGATCTTGTGCCGCTGTTCAGTGGGCAATTGAAGGGTGAAGAGCGCTTTCATTACGGCGAGTGGCTGTCTCTCGACGGCATGCCGGTCCTGTCCGATGCGCAGGCGGCGTTTGTCTGCAAGCTAAAAGATGTCGTTCACGTTGGAACGCATGATGTTGTGCTCGGAGAAGTGCTCGAAGCACGGTTCATCGAGTCAATCGCGCCGCTTCTCTACGAAAACGGTCAACTCGTCAGGTCGTCGTCCATCAGTGGATCGGCCGCATAGTAGGTGGCTTTAACCACCAATCACATCACTCATCGAAAGCCCAAGGGCGGCAAGGAGAAAAGCGTGAGCAATATGGCACCCGCAAGAGAAATTCATGGACGTGAAGTCACAGAGCGCTTTGAGCGCGGACTAAAGACCCGGCGCGAAGTCTTGGGGGGGGCCTATGTTGATGCGTCGGTCAGCAAAGCCACCGACTTCAATTGGCCGATGCAAACCCTCGTCACGGAATACTGCTGGGACGCGATTTGGAATCGGCCGGGCCTGGAGCGCAAGCAGCGCAGCATCCTCAATCTCGGGATGATTTCGGCCCTCAATCGTCCGCATGAGCTGAAACTGCATGTTCGCGGAGCAATCAACAACGGTCTTACCAAAGAGGAAATTCGGGAGGTTTTCCTCCAGGTTTCGATTTACTGCGGTGTTCCTGCGGCCATCGACAGCTTCCGCGTGGCAGCGGAAGTTTTCGACGAGATGGGCATCTAGTTATTCAACGCATTTGAGTGGGCTGAGCATCATCCGTTGCCAGCCCGAGGAGGGACTACAGTGACCGCACAAGACGATTTCCGCGCTGCCGGAAACCCAATGTTCAATGATAACAAGCTCAAGCTCGGCGTATTTGGCACGAATTGCTCGAATGCATGCGCGATTACGCTCGCTGAGACAACGTTCGAACCTACCTTCGACCACAACGTCGAGATTGCAAAGAAGCTTGAGGCAGCCGGTTGGGAATGCATGGTGCCGATTGCACGCTGGCGTGGTTTTGGCGGTCCTTCAAACTTCAATGGCGTGAACATGGATACGTTCACCTGGGCGGCCGCTCTCGCGGCGGTCACCACGAAGCTCCAGTTCTTCTCAACGACTCACATTCCGACGCTAAACCCGATTGTTGCAACCAAGATGGCGACAACAATCGATCACATCTCGAAGGGTCGATACGGCCTCAATCTCGTTACCGGCTGGTTCACTCCCGAAATGGAAATGTTCGGAGTTCCTATGATGGAGCACGACACCCGCTATGAATACGCCACTGAATGGATGGATATCGTCGAGACGCTCTGGAAACGCAATGGCGTTACCTTCGAAGGCGAGTTCCTCAAAGTCAAAGACGCCTTCAGTGAACCCAAACCCTACAACAAGGCGGGTCGCCCGCTCCTGATCTGCGCCGGCGCCTCGGGCAAGGGACTGCATTTCACCGCCAAGTTCTGCGACTTCAACTTCGGCTTCATGCAAGACATGGAATCGGGCGCTGCCTGGGTCAAAAAGGTGAAGGACCTGGCGCGTACTGAATATAACCGTGATCTTGGCACATTCACAGCTTGCCCCGTTATCGTTCGCGAAACGGAGAAGGAAGCAAAGGAATACTACGACTACTACGTCAACCAGAAGGGTGACTGGGAGGCATGCGAGAACATCTGTGAAGTTCTGCAGGTGCAATCTCAAAACCATTCTGCCGAAATGTATCAAAAATTCAAGGAACGCTTCGTCGCTGGCTGGGGTGGATACCCGATCGTCGGCAATCCAGAACAAGTCGCCGACAAGCTCGTGGATCTCAGCAATACAGGCGTCAACGGCGCCTTGCTGACAATGGTCGATTACAACGAGGAACTTCCCTTCTTTAACGACCGTGTCATGCCGCTGCTCAAGCAAGCCGGTCTGCGCAACTGAACCAGTCCTCGGGACGGCGATTGCCGTCCCGACACGAACTCTGCCAGATTCTGGCAGGATTTTCGCGGCTGGCGGCCAAAGGGGCCGGCGGTTGAGCGGAACCACAAGGGGAGGAGGCCCTGAATGCTGAAGAAAATCGTTGCAGCGCTTTTTACGCTGTCGAGCCTTTATCACATGAACGGCGTGGCGAAGGCTGACGGCCTCGATTCGTTGCCGCCGGACCAAAAGGCGCTTTACGAGAATATCGATCCCGCCATTCCGCTCGGGGGGACGGTGTACAAAGATTTTGTTCCAAAACGTCCACCGCCGTGGAAAATTGGTTATGCATCCACATATGCCGGTAATACCTGGCGCGCGAACATCCTGGACGAATTCACCAACGTATTGCTTCCGAAATATAAGGAAGCAGGCCTAGTCTCCGATCTTATCGTCACGCAGTCTGACCTCAAAGACGCTGTCCAAATCCAGCAGATGCGGCAGATGGTTGACGACGGTGTTGATGCGATCGTCATTTGCTGCTCGAACATTACCGCACTTAACAAGACCATAGAGTATGCTCATTCGAAAGGCGTGCCAGTCTTCTCAGTCTCGGGCTATGTCACATCACCCTACGCAATCAATGCCACAGAGAATAACACCGACGGTGGCTACAAGGCTGCTGAATGGCTTGCCAAGGAAATCGGTGAAAAAGGCAACGTCCTGATGGTATCGGGCATCCCCGGTTTCGCATCATCGGACAGCTTCGACATCGGCGCGAAGAACGCGTTCGATAAATTCCCCGGTATCAAAATTGTAGGCACGATAGCTGGCAAATGGACCGACCAGGTCGCCCAGGTTGAGGTTCAGAAGTTTCTTGCCACCAATCTTGCTGAGGTTAATGGCATTCTCGTTCAGTCCGCTTCAGAAAACGGTGTCGTGAACGCAGTACAGCAATCCGGCCGCGACATGATGCCTATCGTGCTCGGGGGTGAGGCTTCCGCAGCCTGCTACTGGCGTAAGAACCCTGATTTCATAAGCAAGAGCTTCCATTTCTGGCCGCCGCGGTCTGATGCCCGCCTTGTGTGGGACGTCATGATGCGAACGCTCGAAGGCCAGGGACCAAAGATCCAGTCGATTCTTCGTCCTGCGCTTCCTTACACCATTGATGACGTGAAGGAAGTGCTGAAGGAAGATTGCGATCCCAATTCTACGGATTGGATCGAGCCGAAGAACAACGGCTGGTGGCCTGCAGACGTCGCTGCAAACTACTTCGAACGTCCTGAAGATCCGTTAGCTTGGCGGCCGAAGAAGTAATGAATGTTCTCCGGAAGGAGACCTCCCAGCCTCCCGCGTCGGTTTCTATAATCGGCGCGGGAGGTATCTGCGATTTGATTGGAAATAGTGTGCTGGACTTTCACAGAATTCAACGTTTGCCGCCTTATGTTTTCGAACAGGTCAACCGTTTGAAAGCAAGCGCGCGAGCGGGCGGCGCCGATATCATTGATCTCGGCATGGGAAACCCCGACCTTCCGACTCCCCAATCGATCGTCGACAAGCTGTGCGAGGTCGTGCAGGATCCGCGCACCCACCGTTATTCCTCCTCCAAGGGCATTCCGGGGCTGCGCCGCGCCCAGGCCGCCTATTATGCCCGCCGCTTCGGCGTCAAGCTCAACCCGGATACCCAGGTGGTTGCCACCTTGGGCTCCAAGGAAGGCTTCGCCAACATGGCGCAGGCGATCACCGCGCCCGGCGACGTGATCCTCTGCCCGAACCCGACCTATCCGATCCACGCCTTCGGTTTCCTGATGGCGGGCGGCGTGATCCGCTCGATGTCGGTTGAGCCGGATGAGAGCTTTTTCCCGCCGCTGGAGCGGGCGGTCCGACATTCGATCCCGAAGCCGTTGGCGCTGATCCTCAACTACCCCTCGAACCCGACGGCCCTCGTCGCGACGCTCGATTTCTATAAGGACGTCGTCGCCTTCGCCAAGAAGCATGACATCATCGTGCTTTCCGACCTTGCCTATTCCGAGATCTACTTCGACGGCGCTCCGCCGCCATCGGTTCTCGAAGTGCCTGGTGCAATGGATGTGACCGTCGAATTCACCTCGATGTCGAAGACCTTTTCCATGCCCGGCTGGCGCATGGGCTTTGCCGTCGGCAACGAGCGGCTGATCGCGGCGCTCACCCGCGTCAAGTCCTATCTCGACTACGGCGCCTTCACGCCGATCCAGGTGGCCGCGACCCATGCGCTGAACGGCGACGGTTCCGACATTGCGGAGGTTCGCAACGTCTACAAGCGTCGCCGCGACGTCATGGTCGAAAGCTTCGGCAAGGCCGGCTTCGACGTGCCGCCGCCGGCTGCCACCATGTTCGCCTGGGCGAAGATCCCCGAAAAGTTCCGTCATCTCGG
Organism: Rhizobium sp. PRIMUS64; assembly: GCF_023006465.1. Classification (NCBI taxonomy): domain Bacteria; kingdom Pseudomonadati; phylum Pseudomonadota; class Alphaproteobacteria; order Hyphomicrobiales; family Rhizobiaceae; genus Rhizobium; species Rhizobium sp. PRIMUS64. Next base: position 6,365 of record NZ_JALBGX010000007.1, read on the forward strand.
TTCGCTGGAGTTTTCCAAGCTGCTGGTCGAGAAGGCCGACGTCGCCGTTGCACCGGGTATCGGCTTCGGCGAAATGGGCGACGACTACGTCCGTCTGGCGCTCGTCGAGAACGAACACCGCATCCGCCAGGCTGCGCGCAACATCAAACGCTGGCTTAGCGGCGACGAGAAATTTGAAATCAACGTAATGAATCAGTGAAAGGATACCCGATGCCAATCTTCGGATCATGCCAATGCAAAGCCGTTACGTACCAGGTTCAGGAAATTGATGGACCCATGTGGAATTGCTTCTGTCAAACATGCCGGAAGTCCCACGCCGCTGATCACAATACCGCTGCGAAGGTGAAAAGCGAGCACTTCAAGATCCTTACAGGCCAAGATACGCTTCATAGCTTCGAATCGACGCCTGGAAAGCTGCGGTGGTTTTGTTCGGTATGTGGCTCGCACGTTTATGCGGAGCGGCCGGCCAGCCCGGAGCTCAAAGTCGTTAGAGCCGGCACGTTCGATACCGATCCTGGAAGTGTGCCGATGTCAAACGTATGGGTATCGCATGCGAAACCTTGGCTCGCCCATGATCCATCGAAGGCAAGCTCACCAGAGTTCCCGTAAGTGACCGGGATACTACCTGTCGTAACTGAGGTGGAGTCACGGCGACCGTATATCAAGCGGCAACGCCTCATTCCTGTCCAGGAGGTTCTAACGCAAACGTGCTGGGTCGGTAAAAGCGGCAGGGATTGGAGACAATAGGTTCGCTTGCACGGCGAGCCCACCCATTGAGAGAATAAAGTCGTACGAGACAGAAGACTTCTGCGAAGCAATCCAGCCTTCGAGGTTCGGAAATTACGGGTTGTGAGGGCTCAGGACACCGCAGGACTATTTTTGCCCCCACGGGTCCTCAACGACCTCCATTGCGGTGTGAGTGAAAATTGTAAGATTGTCTTATGCGAGAATGTTGGGAGTCCTGTGACATGAAAGTTGTTGTAATAACGGGGAATTTATCGCGCCCCTCGAAAACCCGGGCCGTAGCAGACTTCATGGTGGATCGGGTGCGCGCGTCCGGCAACGAAGCAAGCTGCTGGGACCTTGTCGACCTTCATCCGCACCTTGGGGCAACAGTGTTGCCCTCCAGCGCCGCTGAGATTGTTAAAGCGGCACTCAACGATATTTTGGCTAGTGACGTGCTAGTTGTTGGTAGTCCGGTCTACAAAGCATCTTACACTGGGTTGCTGAAGCATTTATTCGACCTTGTCGACATGAAAGCGCTTAAGGGCCGCTATGTGATCCCTTTTGCAACCGGTAAAGCATCGAGTCACAAGCCGCTCGTCGAAGCCTCGATGGAAGCCTTATTCGACTTTTTCGAAGCGCAAATACATAGCCGTTTCATTTTCGCTCTCGATGAAGATTTTCAGAACGATGCTCTTTCTGAGAACCTGCGCGCGCTTGTCGACAGAGAGCTCGATGCCGCGCGTCGCGCCGTCAGCCCATAATAAGGAGGAGGATTCCATGTCTTTTTCGAGCATAGATGAGGCGATCGAGGCGATCGAAGCGGGCGAGATGGTTATCGTGGTCGACGACGAAAATCGGGAGAATGAAGGCGACCTAGTCGTTGCTGCCGAAAAAATAACAGCTGAGCACATCGCTTTCATGATGAAATATGCGAGAGGCCTTATCTGCGTGCCACTTCCAGCCGAACGTCTCGACAAACTCGAGATCCCCCTGATGGTCACACGTAATTCGGACTCACTGCAGACGGCATTTACCGTTTCCGTCGATTGCAAACACGGCACAACGACAGGGATTTCAGCCGAAGATCGAGCAGCAACCGTCAAGTCGCTCATCGATCCGCAGACGCGGCCGGAAGACCTATCGCGGCCGGGTCACATTTTTCCTTTGCGTGCAAATCGTCTCGGTGTCCTGGGCCGTCCTGGCCACACCGAAGCTGCCGTGGATCTTGCACGACTGGCCGGCCTGGCGCCGGCTGGCGTAATCTGCGAGATCGCCAATGACGACGGAACCATGTCTCGACTGCCAGATCTCGAGAAGTTCGCAATCGAACATGGCCTGCACATAGTAACGATCGACGCTTTGATTGAGTACTGCAGGAGTCGTGATACGAGGGTAAAGCGTTACGCGCAGTCCTTTATGCCAACGCGGTTTGGGGATTTCAAGGCAATTGCTTATCGCGATAGTTTGACGGGAACGGAACACTTAGCTTTGACACTTGGCGAGTTGTGCGAGAAGGAAGACGTTCTGGTACGGGTGCATTCTGAATGTCTGACAGGTGAGGCGTTCCGGTCCATGCGATGCGACTGCGGTCAACAGCTCGAAATGGCTCTTCGGGCGGTCCAGTTAGCGGGCGCTGGTTGCGTGATCTACATGCGTGGGCAAGAGGGGCGTGGCATTGGCTTAGGAAACAAAATTGCGGCTTACGGCCTGCAGGATCATGGTCGTGATACTCTTGAGGCAAATCGGGAACTCGGCTTCGCATCTGATTCCCGCGAATATAACGCAGCGGCGGATATCATCCGCGACCTCGGTATCGGCAGCGTTCGGCTTCTGACCAACAATCTTGCAAAAATAGAGGCGCTGCGAACGTCAGGCGTCATCGTGTCGTCTCGCCAGAGTCTGATCGCCGCATCTAGCGCGTCCAACATCACTTATCTTAAGACAAAGCGCGATCGGTTTGGCCACCTGTTGGACCAGGACACGTCAGCTGAACACGTCGGCCGGAACAACGTCTTTTCAGTGTTTGGCGCGCAGGTGTTCTCTGGACCCCTTGGGTAGCGGAGCCGCCCTCGCCACTTACCTGCCGGTGATTGTAGGGGGCCGCCTTTGACCGGCAGAGTCCTAGAGCTTTTGCGTCGGCCCTGCCAGCACATCATTCGTGCAGGCGTATCGGAGTGATGTGGCCCGCGATTGCATCGAAAGCAGCGTTCGACCATATCTCGTCTTGAGCACGGCTGTTCCGACGGATCGCATTTAATCGCGGTCCGTCTTGTCTTTCGAAAAGTCTCGCAAACTAATGCTTCATGCGAAGGATCGGCTTAATGACTTTGCCGCTCTCGGAATCAGCCATCGCCTCGTTGATCTGGTCGAGGTCATAGAACTGAACCAGTTTGTCGAACGGGAAAAGTCCCTGCTGCCAATACTCGATCAACTGCGGGACGAACTCGGACGGAATGCTTTGTCCTTCGACAACGCCGATCAATGTGCGGCCGAAAAGGAAGTTCCCGATATCGATCGTGCCTTCAGTGCCGAGAGCGGACGAGCCAACGAGACCGCATGTTCCCGGCGTACCAAGGCAGTCGACTGCCTGACGGAAAACTCGTGGCGAACTCGTGCATTCCAAGCTGAAATCAACGCCTGCGGGGACGATCTTCCTGATCGCGGCAACGCTGTCCAATTTGCGGGCATTTATCGTGTGCGTCGCCCCGAGTTCGCGCGAAAGTTCCAGCCGTTCATCGTTCAAGTCGATCACGATGATGGTCGCGCATCCGGCGATTTTCGCGGCCATCGTAGCCGCCATGCCAACCGCACCAGCACCGAACACTGCTATTGACGAGCCGGGCTTCGGCTTGAGGCAATTCAGTACCGCGCCAGCACCGGTCTGAAGCCCGCACCCGAGCGGTCCAATCAACTCGAGTGGAACATCCTTTGCAACCTTCACGGCGTTTCGTTCGCTGGCGATGGCGTAGGTTGCAAATGACGACTGCTCGAAGAAGCAGCCACTAATCTGTTTCCCGTGAGAATCATGGATCGGGCAGGTGCCATCCGGACGAGTGCCGCGGAAATTGCGACCGAAGAAGTCCTCGCAGTAGAAAGGTGTACCGGAAAGGCACTTTTCGCACTTGCCGCAATAGGCGTAGCTCAAAGCAACGTGATCACCGGGCACAAGATCTTTAACTGCGCTCCCGACGGCCTCGACGACGCCAGAGCCTTCGTGTCCCAACACAACAGGTTGAGGTACGTCATATCCCTGGTCCCTGACCACCAGGTCGGTATGACATACCCCCGATGCGACGATGCGGACCAAAATCTCGTCTGCACGAGGTTCCTCAATCCCTATGCACTCCAAGATCAAGGGCTTCGCCTTTTCGCGCGAGACCGCCGCATATGCCTGCTTCATGTAACTGTTCCTCCAAGGCTCACAACGCAATTCGCGCGAACGTACTCATCGTCAGACAATCAGTCAATAATTACTCTGTTAAATTAGATCAGTTCAACCGGAGCAGGGCTGCATTTTTGCAAAGTCACGAGTGAACGCTGATTTGAAGTGATCAAAGGGTTCCGTGCATGTTCGAAAGGGAGCATGCGTCTTGTCCCGCTTTGGGCTGAAAGATCGGCAGACGAAAATTTAGTAGCAACGTGTGAGGCGAGCCGGATGGCGTCGCTTGCCGACGTCGAGCCGGTTCTGAAGGCTATCGACAGCTTCGAGACACCGGTATTGCCAAGTTTAACCGACTACAAACGATGCTACTGCCAGCCAGGCTTAACAGACAGTACCAACCAGGACGTTAGTCTTCTCGATGATCGAGAGGTCCGACGCAATCCGGTATACAGTTGGCGCGGCGGTCGGTGACTCAATAGCGAGCGTATCCTGGATCGTGAGGCGTTCGATGCCCTGCTTTAGTGACCTGATCGTATTCCCGTGGGCCACCACAAGAACCGATTTCCCTCTCAACAAGGGGGGGAACACTTCGCTTATCAAAAAGGGCAGAACCCTCGCGCTTATGTCCCGTATGCTTTCTCCCCCAGGTGGTGGAGTGCTGTACGAGCGGCGCCAAACCTGGACAACATCCTGGCCCCACCGCTCACGTGCCACGTTCTTGTTGATGCCGGTGAGCTGTCCGTAGTCGCGTTCGTTCAACTCGGTTCTCCTGATTGGCTCCAGCAGATCGCCGTTGGTTTCGTTCAAAATCGCTCTGCAAGTGTCAACTGTGCGCAAGAGGGCAGAGCTAAACGCAATATCGAACGAGATGCCGAGGTTCGCGAGCAGTGAGCCGGCTCGCCTGCTCTCAGACCAGCCCTCCTGTGTGAGCGGAACGTCGCTCGTACCCGAGAACTCCCCGCGCGCGTTCCCTTCGCTTTGGCCATGCCGGACAATCACCAGAGTGGACATTCATAACCCTCCCATCGATTTAGCGAACACGAATATTGTCGCACTATCGGACAATCCGTCAAGTGCGACTATGTGCAAGTGAAAACAAAACGATGCCGAAAAAATAAACGTCGAAGTATATATTTATTGACAGATTGTCTGATAGCTCATACCAATGCACTCCGCCGTATTGAGGAGAGTCCGGCACGGCTTGGGAAGGCAAGGCTCTCGCCTTAACAGACAATGCCGCCCAGAGCGGCCGGAGGAGGAATTTTCATGAAGAGACGTACATTTCTACAAGCGAGCGGGGCAATTGCTGTAGCCGGCACGTTCGGAATGCCGGGGATTCTTCGCGCCGACGACGCGATCAGTCTCCTACCTGACACTTGGCCCTCCGAAGGCGCCAACCCAATTGTCGACGCGGGTAAGTTCAAGAAGTCAGGCCCGTGGAAGATCGGACACAGCCACTACGGCCTCGCTGGTTCAACGCATACCTACCAGACGGCGTTTGAAGCCGAATATGAAATAAAAAAGAACAAGGATCGGATCGCTGATTACCAGTTCCGGAGCGCTGATCTCAATGCCTCCAAACAAGTTGCCGATATCGAGGATCTGATCGCCCAGAAGGTCGATGCGATCATCATCGCACCGCTAACCACCGGTTCCGCCGTCGAGGGCATCAAGAAGGCAAAGGCTGCTGGCATTCCAACCGTAGTCTATCTCGGACGCGTCGACACCGAGGAGTTTACGGTTCAGGTCCAGGGCGACGACTTCTATTTCGGGCGCGTGATGGCTCAGTTCCTCGTCGACAAGCTTGGCAACAAGGGCAAGGTATGGGTTCTGCGTGGCGTCGCCGGGCATCCCATCGATGCAGATCGTTATGCAGGCGCCATGGAAGTCTTCAGCAAGTCTGGACTTCAGATCACGTCGACCCAGCACGGAAGCTGGTCTTATGAGGACTCAAAGAAGATCGCCGAAAGCCTGTATCTCTCCGACCCCGATGTCGCGGGCATCTGGACCGATGGAGCCAACATGTCTCTTGGCGTTTTGGATGCCTTGCAGGAGGCTGGCGCCTCAACGATCCCGCCAATCACGGGCGAAGCACTTAACGGCTGGATGCGTCGTTGGAATGACGAAAAACTTTCCTCGATCGGTCCGATTTGCCCACCCGCTCTGTCTACTGCCGCGCTGCGGGCCGCCTTCGCCTTGCTGGATGGGAAGCCGATTCAGCGTAACTGGACGAACCGCCCCAAGCCGATCACCGACGAGACGCTCTCCCAGTTCTATCGCGCAGATCTCACTGATGCGTACTGGGCGCCGACCGAAATGCCGAACGAAAAGCTCCTTGATTATTTCAAGGCTTGATGAACTACGGGCACGATCACTCGTGCCCGTATCCCTGTCGAAGATGGAAATTCCCATGAGCACGCTTGTCGAGATGGTCGGCATCAACAAATCGTTTGGTTTCACGAAAGTCCTTTCGGACGTTCGCTTTTCCCTGGAACGTGGCTCCGTGCACGCTCTGATGGGGGAAAACGGCGCGGGGAAGTCCACCCTGATGCGTATTCTGGCGGGGGTATATCAGCCGGGCGCAGGAAGTGTTCGGCTCCGCGGGGAGGAAGTCAATTTCCGTTCCCCTAAGGAGGCACGGTTGGCGGGAGTGTCGACGGTGTTTCAGGAGTTTACCCTGATCCCCAATCTCACCGTTGCTGAGAACATGTTCCTGGGCCATGAACCTCGTCGCATTGACGGTTCGATCGATAGCGTCGAGGTAGTGAAACGCGCTCGCGCTTTGCTGGCTGACGTATTTCCACAGCTCGACGCAACTGCGATCGTCGAGACACTGACTGTCGCGCAGCAGCAGGCAGTAGAGATCGCGAAGGGACTTACGTCGAACGCGGACGTATTCATCTTCGACGAGCCAACGGCGGCGTTGAACTCGACCGATGTCGCGCATCTTTTCAAGGTTATCCGCGACCTTAAGGCTCAACATAAGGCTGTCGTCTACATCTCTCATCGCATGAATGAAGTCTTCGAACTATGCGACACCATCACCGTCATGAAAGATGGCGCTTGGGTAAGGACTGCAAGAGCGCAGGACTTCAACTTGCAAACGCTGGTAGCGACAATGGTTGGTCGCGAACTTCAGAACTTCTTTCCGCCGCGCTCGCAGGCCACCGGAGCGGCAATGCTGGAGGTTTCGGACTTGCGCCTCGACGACAGCAGCTCGACAGTCACTTTCGTTGTCAGAAAAGGTGAAATCATCGGGCTGGCAGGGCTCGAAGGACAGGGCCAGCGAGAGATAATGCGTGCCATTGTGGGCGTTGAATCGCCAAAGGCCATCGCCGTGTGGCGTGCCGGCCTCGACAACAGCATGCACGTGGTGAATGTAGGGTCAGGGTTCGCTCGCGCGGTCGCATCAGGAATCGGTTTTATCCCTGAAGACAGGAAGCAGGAAGGGCTGTTCCTGCGCCTGCCTATCTACGACAACATCGCGCTGGGAAAACAGCTCAATCGGAATATGGCAAGCGTTGCGTGGCGATCGGTGTCGAGGGTCCGCGAGGTGATCAAGTCGCTACGAGTTGCGGCCGCCGATCCCAATGCGCCCGTAGGTAAACTCTCGGGCGGGAATCAGCAGAAGGTGCTGCTGGGCCGCTGGTTGCTCTCCGGAGTGGACATCCTCGTTATTGAGGAGCCCACGCGCGGCGTCGACGTCGGTGCAAAGGCAGAGATTTACAGATTGCTGCGGGACTTCAGTGATCGTGGCGGTGCGGTCGTGGTTTCGTCGCGCGAGCACGCTGAGCTTATAGGGCTCTGCGACAGCATTTTGGTCGTTCATGACAGGAAGATCGTCGGGCAGATGTCCGCAGAGGGGGCGACCGAGGAAAGAATCCTCGAGACTGCGCTGGGGGCGAGTGCGTCACCGGATCCCCGTGCTGCGGTGCATTGAGGAGGATAACTTATGAATTCATTTGCCAGTCGCCTGAAGCTCCCTTATCGCGCGGGAGCGATCGGGCTTTCCATTGGAACGCTCCTGGTGATGGTTGTCGCCTCGGTAATATTATTGCCGGACTTCATGGATCCGGAGAATTTGTCTAATCTCCTGGCGCAATCGACGGTGCTCGTCATCTCGGCTCTCGGTCAGACGTTCGTCATTCTCACTGGCGGCCTCGACGTGTCGGTTGGGTCCGTCATCAGTCTAACGACGACGATCATGACGCTTGATCTTCCTGAGATAACCCGCGTGCTTATCTGCATCGCGGTGGCGATGGGGTTCGGAGTAGCGAACGGTTACGGTGTCGCGCGCCTCAATGTACATCCAATCATCATGACGCTGACAACAATGGGCATCGGCCAAGGTATCGCGTTGATCATTTTGCCAATCCCAGGTGGGCGCGTTCCGGAGTGGCTTTCCGGCTCGGTAGCCGGATCCATCGGCCCCGTACCTAACTCATTGTTTTGGTTGATCACGGCATCGCTCTTCGCATCCTGGATTCTCTATCGTCGTCCCTTCGGCCTCTACCTCTTCGCTTCCGGCGGCAATGACTTCAACGCACGGATGAACGGTGTTCCCGTCGAGCGCACCATCATCAAAGCGTATGTTCTTTCCGCTCTATTCGCATGCGCTGCGGGGATGTTTCTTGCAGGTCGCCTTGCATCGGGTGATCCTAAGGGCGGCGCTTCATTCGGGATTGAGTCTGTAACGGCTGCAGCATTGGGTGGGGTCCACCTCGCCGGGGGCATCGGAAGCATTGTGGGAACCGTCGTTGGCGCGGCGATCCTCGGGACAGTGAATAATGTGATGAATCTGGCCAACGTCTCTGCATTTCTTCAGTCGGTCGTCAAGGGTGTGTTGCTTCTCGTACTCGTCGTTTCGCAGCGACGCAAAACAATCGGACTTTGAAAGAGATGGACTTCTCGATGACCACATCAGACTCGAAAACTGAAGCACCATCTCGCTCATTGAGGGGTAAGAGCGCCATTTCGTGGATACTCGGGCTACCGCCCGCATACTATGTGCTCGCAATCCTGGTTGCGGTTGCTCCAGCAGTGAGCGCCACGCTCATAAATCCCAACTACTGGTTTGTAATCCTCAAGCAGTCAGCGCCGCTCGGGATCGCGGTGCTCGCCCAGTCGCTTGTCATGCGGGTGCGATCCATCGATCTCTCTGTCAGCGGTATTTTCGCCTTCGCGATCTATCTGGCCAGCTCGGGCCAGCTCAACAACTATCCACCGCTAATGACCGTCCTCATGCCTGTTGTGATTGGGCTAGCTGTGGGGGGTGTAAACGGAATACTCGTAGCATACGTGCGCGCTTCTGCCGTTATCTCCACACTAAGTGTTTCGGCCATTCTGATTGGGATCGTCCAATACATGAGCGCCGGCCGCGCGCCCGGTTCAACGCCAAGCTGGCTTCGAATACTTACGAGCGGCAATATCCACGGCCTTTCCTATTCCGTGGTCCTGTGGATCGTCATCGCCGCCCTGATTTCTATCGCATTTCGCTTTCTCATCGTCGGGCGTTACTTCAGGGCCGTCGGCGACAATCCGAGGGCGGCGGAAACTACAGGAATTCCGTTGGCACGTACGATTTTTGTCTCGCACACGCTCGCGGGCGCCCTGACAGGCATCGCGGCCCTGGTCCAGGTATCCGCGTTGGCGGTCGGCACCATCAAGCCAGGCTTCGACACCTTCATGAATGCGCTCGCCGCCACGATCCTCGGCGGTGTGACGTTCGGCGTCGACCGGGGCGGCGTCGCCGGGCCGTTCGTTGCCGTCGTTGCCTTCAGCTTCCTGTTCGCGATGCTGACCGTCTTCGGCATCCAGGAGCCGGGCAAGCTTATCGTCCAGGGCGTGATCATTGCATTTGCCGCAATCATCTACGGTGCGCGCGCGGGTCGCGTCTAGTCCGTCGGACCGATCAAGTCATTCCCGTAGCAATTGCGGGAGAACGCAGGAGAATATAATGGTGAAGATCACTGCGGCTGTCGCCGTGAAGCCAAAGAGCCCGCTGGAATTCCGTGAACTCGAACTGGCTGACCCCGAAGGCAACGAGATCCTGGTTCGCACGGTTGCGAGCGGGATCTGCCACACGGACTTGCTGCTTCGCGACGGTATTTTTGGCCCGCCGGCACCGGTGATCCCGGGGCACGAAGGCGTCGGCGTCGTCGAGGCGGTCGGACCAGAAGTTCAGAGCCTCAAAGTGGGTGATCACGTCGCACTGAGCCAGAGCTCATGCGGATTCTGCGCCGACTGCCGCCGTTCTCACCCAATGAACTGCCAAAACTATACCCAGTACAATCTTACGGGGCTTCGTCCGAATGGTAAGAAGGCATTGCTCTGCGATGAAGTTGGCATTGGCAGCAATTTCGTGGGCCAGTCGTCCTTTGCGACGCATATCCTTGCGACTGAAAACAATGCAGCGCTTTTGCCGAAAACAGACCTCGACCTTACCGACGCTGCGCCACTCGGGTGCGGCATGGCAACAGGTGCAGGAACAGTGATAAACGCGATGAAGCCGGAAATAGGGTCGACGATAGCCGTTTTCGGCGCAGGTGCTGTCGGCATGGCCGCCGTGATGGCCGCCAAAGTTCGTCGGTGCAGCAAGATTATCATCATAGATCTGAATCAGCAGAGGCTAGACATGGCCATGGGGCTTGGTGCCACACATGCGATCAACGGCAAAGATCCCGACGTAGTCAACCAGATCCATGCGCTGACGGGCGGCGGTGCCGACTTCGCGATCGACGCAGTTGGCATCATTCCGGTTATTCTGAACTCGATCAAGTGCACCCGTGCCGGCGGGCACGTTGTCTTGCTCGGCCTCGACGCGCTCGGGAACGACATTCCCATCCCCCTCGATCTAATGGTGTTCAATCGCAAGATCCAGGGTGCGATCCTTGGTGATCAGATTCCACAGCTGTTCATTCCGCAGATGATGGATCTTAATCAGGCTGGGCTTTTCCCCTTCCAAAAATTGATCACCAAGTATCCCTTCGAGAAGATCAACGAAGCGATCGCGGACGCCGAAGCCGGGCGAGTGATCAAGCCGGTCGTCGTTTTCAACTAGGAGCCAGCGCAAATGACATCGAAGAAGTCAGAGGAACAGCACCTTGTCGTGGAATTCAAAACCACGTCCCAAAATCGAAACCGCGTAAAAGAACTCCTTCAGGAATTCATTGGACCCGCCCGCGAAGAGTCTGGTTGTCTCTACTACGACCTCTACCAGCGGTCGGACGATCCGAACACTTTCATCATCTTAGACGGCTGGCAGAATGAGGCGGCTGTCGTTGGCCATGGCGAACATCCTAATGTCAAGCGGGTGCTGGAGCCTCTTCTTCCACTGTTGGTGAGTCCACCGTCGATTAATGTAAATACCCGTATCAGCGACTGATCGGGCGCAATGGCCATTTCTACGAGGCGCGCGCCCCGAGCGCGCAGGTTTGAGGGAGACGAAATGGATACGCATCGAGTTGTCGTAGTCGGCGGTGGCTTTGCCGGACTCCAGTTAGCGAAGGACCTCGAGTGTCCCGACACTTCCATAACGATCGTCGACAGGCGCAACCATCACCTCTTTCAACCGCTCCTCTACCAAGTTGCCACGACTGTATTGGCAACCTCGGAGATAGCTTGGCCCATCAGAGCATTGTTCAGAGGACGAAAGGATGTATCGACGCTGCTGGGCGAGGTTGTTGGCGTTGATACCGAGGCACGCGTAGTATCGCTCAAGGATGGGAATGCTATTCCCTATGACACGCTCGTTCTCGCGACAGGTGCAAGGCACGCCTATTTTGGCCGGGACGAGTGGGAGCCGTTTGCGCCCGGGCTAAAGGCACTCGAAGACGCGACGACCATCCGGCGGCGGCTTCTTCTCGCGTTTGAGAAGGCCGAATTGGAGGCTGATCCCGAACGGCGGAAGGCAATGCTCACGTTCAGCATAATCGGAGCAGGCCCGACAGGCGTGGAGATGGCTGGGATTATAGCGCAACTGGCCCAACGAACCCTTGTTGAGGAGTTCCGTAGCATCGACACCAGATCGGCGCGCATCCTTCTCATCGAGGCAGGTCCACGTGTCCTACCCGTGTTCCCGGAAGCACTTTCGAGATATGCCGAGCAGTCGCTAATCAAGATGGGCGTCGAAGTGAGAACAGGCATTCCCGTGACGGCATGCAACGAGAACGGCATCGCGATCGGAGATGAGTTCGTTTCAAGCCGGACCGTCATCTGGGCTGCGGGGGTGCAAGCGTCGAACGCCGCCGCCTGGGTCGGTGCTGAAAAGGACAGGGCGGGTAGGGCGGTCGTGCAGCCAGATCTGACTGTTGGCGGTAAGCCCGAGATTTTTATTATTGGAGATACTGCCTCCGTGAAGGCCGCTGATGGAACACCCGTCCCCGGAGTGGCTCCCGCCGCCAAACAGCAAGGCAAATATGTCGCTTCGGTAATTGAAGCACGACGTCTGGGTACACCCACTCCAAGTGCGTTCAGATATAGGCATCTGGGAAACCTGGCTACCATCGGGCCGAATTCGGCTGTTATCGACTTCGGGAAGATCCGGCTCAAGGGCGGAATTGCATGGTGGATTTGGGGGCTTGCCCATATCTACTTCCTGATAGGTACGAGGAGCAGATTGGCAGTTGGACTAAGCTGGCTATGGATCTTTGTTTCCGGCCATCACTCCGCACGTTTGATCACGCAAAAAGAAACCTTAAAGGATGAGGTTTAGTCGCTAGCGCGAGCACGCCCGAGTCTGCTGGGCCGTGAATGGAGACCATCAAAGGCCAGACATTTGGGAATCGGTTGCGAAGCGATGGTTGGCAGCAGGTAACAATTCTGTCGGAGTTCCATATATAACAATGATTGATCTTCGCACTATCAACTTAGGCGACTTCGACTGCGTCGAATTCACGGCGAGGACTGGCCGCGACAAGTCAATTGCCCTGTCCGCCTGTCGTTAGCGATAGGCGGGCCTCATGCTTGAATACCGTTTCGGGAAGGAAGTGATGATGTGGAGAGTTGAGAGTGTCCCCCTCTAAGATTGACCATTTCTCGCTCAAAGGTACCTGCAGCGAGGAACTCGCGGCAGCGCTTTCGAGGCTTTCCCCGCAATCTGAAGCGCATGTACATGGCGATAAGACGATCGCCTACGATGTACATGCGATTACCAATGGTCCGATTGCAGTTATTGCCGCGCACTACGAGGGCGACCTAACGGTCCAGCACCGGGGACCGGCGGAGGCAAACATCATCATGCTTCCACTACATGGGCGATCGGTCGTTACCGTTGACGGCAGACAAATCCCGTCAGAGGGAACGCGGGGCGTTTTCGTGAACAGTATGTCGGCGAGTACGACCCAATTCATTGGGCCCAGGAAACATTTGGGGCTTAGGATCGCCCATGATGAGCTGACGCGCCGTTTGGGATGTCGGCTCAATACGCCAATAAGAGGCAGCCTCGATTTCTCGCCAGAAATCGACCTATCGGTCGGGTTCGGCTCCCTTTTGGTTCAACTGGTACCAGTGCTGTATGCTGGATTACGAGACGGAACCCTCCTTCAATCACCGATAGCACTTCATCACCTCACTGAAACGACGATGGAGCTTTTGATCGAAGCTGCGCAGCATCGCTACTCATCTGAGTTATGCCGCGTTGCTGAATCACCCTTACCCAAGGCCGTTAAGCGGGCGGTCGACTATATGCGTGCCAATATTACTCGGCCGCTATCTCTTGAGGAAATCGCAACGGCTTGTGGCGTAAGCCGACGCACTCTTCAAAGCGGTTTTCGCAACTTTCGGAATACGACCCCTCTGGCATTCCTGCAGCACCTACGGTTGGAATTAGTGCATCAGGAACTGATGACAGGCGAACCTGGCCTCTCGGTCACGCAGGTCGCTCTGAAATGGGGCTTCGTGCATAGAGGCAGATTTTCTGCGGACTATCGCAAGCGCTATGGGGTACTTCCCTCGGAAACATTGCGTATATCATAAGCAGATTGCGCCGACCGAGCTACGATCAGCCGGCACGCTCGACCGTCCTCAAGGCTTGTAGCAACAGCACTCTCCAGAAAAGCCGACTGCCTCGGCCCAAGATCTGTCTTGCAGATGATCCCCTGAACGCGACGATGTTCCGATCTGCGCAACGCAGTTCAAGACCACTACAGGGGTTAATCTTATAGTAATTATGCCGAGGTCATCTCACACATAGCGGTCAATGTCGCAATGTTCTGGACCGCGTCGCTAATGGAAGCCGGTGTAATTTATAGTCGTCTATGAGGAACATATGTCGAGACTGCCGCTATCTCTACTTTTAATGATTTTGGCAATTATCCCGTTGACGGCGTTCGTAATCATCGGAGTATCAACATCACTGGGATATTACCGAGAATACTCTACCTTCCGCAGCGCACAAACAACGCAGCGACTTGGGCGGGAAGGCGGATTCCTCGCCCAAGCTATAGCGGCGGAAGCGTTTGCAGGCGCCGACGTGCGTCGGGCAAAGCAAGCTGCATCGGACAGGGCTTTTACAGCGGTCTTTTCCGCTTACGACTCTTGGAAAAAGGCATTCGACGATCCGGCCATAGAACGGGCGGTACAGATCATTCGTGAAAGGCGGGACAATATCGATAGCTTCCGCCGGCGCGTCGATGACGGAACGGCTAGCGAGGCGGAGGGAGCTGTTGCTTTGCGCCCAGCTGCCCTTGCGGGCTTGGAGCTCGTCCGTCGCACTGGGGCGACTGTCAATGATTTGGATTTAGCACGCCAAATTACCGGTTTTCACGCGCTCATGCAGATCACGGAAGCTAGTTTGCTGGAGATCAGGCCCGGCCGAGCCTACGTCAAAAATTCAGCCATGTCCGTCGATCTATTTTCGTCCCTCTTACAGTCAAAAAATCTAAAGCAGCTTTATGTGCCTGCGATGCAGGAATTTCTCCCCGCCGATCTCGTCAAATCTTATGACGACTTCGAGGCCAGCGCCGCAGGCAAGTTCATCGCGGGCGTTCGCGATCAGATGTATGCAAACCAGCCGGGCGTTTCCTTCCCCCCCGAGACGTTGGATCGATGGAATGAAATCACCCAACAGCGGGCTGCTTTGTTGACCGCACTCATTATGCGCACCGGCGACGAGTTGGACGAGATGGCATTTCAGCGTTACGCCGATCTTCGCAATGCCTTTATCGGCTACTCCGGCGCCACGCTTCTGATCATGTCTACGGTACTCATTTTGTGCATTTCGGTCGTTCGGAGAATTTCAAGCTCCATTCGGACTCTGACAAGCCGAATGAAGGCACTCGCAGAAGGCGATACGTCGGCGCCGGTGCCCTTGACGATCCGACGCGACGAGATCGGGGACATGGCGCGTTGCCTTGAGTTTTTCCGCGGCGCGGCCATACAGAAAAGTAACCTGGAGACATCCGCGGAAGCTGAGCGCATTCGTTCTGACCAAGAGAAGCTGGATATTCAGGTAAGGGCGGAAAAAGAAGCAGAAGAGCGCCTCATCCGAGCGACGACGGCATTGGCAACCGGGTTGAAGCGGATGGCGGATGGAGACTTGATTTATGAGATTGAGGAGCCGTTAGCGCCACAGTTTGAAAGTTTGCGCAGGGATTTCAACGCTTCCATTCGTCAGCTCCGGGACGTGCTTGTTACCGTCGGCCATTCAGTTGAAACGGTCACGAATGGCAGCTCGGGCGTCTCGGCCGCATCTGAAAATCTTTCAAGACTCACGGAGCAGCAGGCGGCTTCGCTCGAGGAAACTGCAGCGGCGTTGGAGGAGATAACCGTCAACGTTGCGTCGACCACGAAGAGGACGGCTGAGGCGCGCGGAGCCGTCCAACAGATGCGAGATCATGCGGAAATGTCCGGTCGGGTTGTACGCGATGCTATCGGCGCCATGAATCGCATTGAAAACTCCTCCAAGCAGATTTCCCAGATCATCAGCGTCATCGACGCGATCGCCTTCCAAACGAACCTCCTGGCGCTGAACGCCGGCGTCGAAGCAGCGCGTGCTGGCGACGCGGGAAAAGGCTTTGCGGTTGTTGCCCAGGAGGTCAGGGAGCTTGCACAGCGCTCAGCGACAGCGGCAAAAGAAATCAAGGATCTCATCGGCAATTCAGCTCTTGCCGTCGACGAAGGCGTAAGGCTCGTGAGTGAAACCGGATCGGGCCTGAGAACGATTGAAGAGCTTGTGCAGGATGTAAATCTTCATATGGACGCAATCGCAACGGCCTCCCAGGAACAATCGTCGGGCCTGCGCGAGATCAACGGCGCGGTTAACCATATGGACCATGCCACTCAAGAAAATGCGAGCATGGTCGCGGAGATGAATACTGCAGGATCGCACCTCGCTCAAGAGAGCCAAAGCCTAGCCGCACTGTTGAAACATTTCCACTTCAAAGACGAGAGCGGGAAGCCACAGAAGGTCACGGGCGAACTTGGGAAGAGCTTCCCGCCCGGTCAGACAATGGTTGACCGCGGAGACTATCCGATGCGCCGTGGTAACCTGGTGCTCGCGCCTTCGAATGATGATTGGCAAGCGTTCTAAATGATATGGGCGGCGTCGCCGACCACATGCAAATACACGTCTTTGATGATTCTGAATGAGAGCGATATCCCGGTGGGGTAGCGGCATGGTACTCCGCCAAATGACTTGTGCGGTCCTAACAAAATGCTGGCTTGACGCATGATTGCTCAGCCACGTGACAAAGCAGGACAGGCACATGAAACACGTACGTCAATCGGAACGCACATCCCGCCCCGAACAGCCTGTGGAAGTGCAGATGGCGACTGATGCTCAAATCGACCAGGGGCGTGGAGCCTTCCGCAACGCGGTCAATGCCAGCCCTCCGCTTGCCACGGGCACGGCCCCGCCATTTTCGGAAGCCTCCGTTGTCCGGCCATCGGACGGTCACGACGCAGATGTCGCAAGTCTGAAGCAACCGTTTGAGAAGGCTTTCCGGGCGAATCCCCGGCATCCTGCGACAAACGTCGACTTGCCATTCAACGCCGAAGAGATGTCCAGTGCCGTCGTACTCGACGCGATCCCGTTACCCGTCTTCTTCAAAAACAGAGATGGGATACACCTTGGTTGCAACAGGGCCTTCGAAAGCTTCTCCGGCCGCTCAAAGGGAGATATTATCGGAAAAACCGTTTTCGATTTGGTGCCCGCACCCATAGCCGAGACGTATGCCGCGTTGGACGAGGCGCTTTTTGCAAATGGCGGTGTTCAGCAATATGAAGCAAAGGCCACCACCGAGAATGGTGGTGTCGTTGATCTTTTACTCAGCAAGACCGCAATCACTGATATCGCTGGTAACAGGATCGGCTTGGTTGGCGCGATGTTGGACATCACAGAGCGAAAACGTGCGGAGCATGATCTCAAAGAGGCTCTTGAATTCGCAGAGGGAATTATTGCCGCCATTCCTGACGTTCTGTTCGAGGTAAATGCCGACGGTCGCTACCTGCAGGTCTGGGCAAGGAATCAGGAGATCCTGGCGCAGCGAAAAGAAGTGCTGCTCGGCAAGCTTGTCCGCGATGTGCTCCCTCCAGATCAGGCCGACATCGCTATGCTGGCTCTTGAAGAAGCCGATGAAACCGGCGCCTCCTACGGTCGTTGTGTCCGTATAGCCCTACCAAACGGCGAATCCCGTTGGTTTGAACTGTCGGTCGCAAGGCGACCAAGCAGCAATCACTCAACCGTCACTTTTCTGGTGTTATCTCGCGATATTACCGAACGAAAGCACGCCGAGGGCACGACTATTGAAGCTCGGGCTCGCCTCCTAAGTGTCCTGCAGACCATTCCGGATATGGTATGGCTGAAAGACGTAACAGGCAAATATCTGTTGTGCAATCATGCCTTCGAAGAATTGGTCGGCAAGGCAGAAGCGGAAATCGTCGGGAAAACGGATTATGACCTGTTTACTCCCGAACTCGCCCAATTTTTTCGTGACAAGGATGAGGAGGCCATGCAAGCCGGCCGTATTCTCATCAATGAGGAACGGTTTACCGCTCACGAGGACGGTCGATCAACGCTTTTGGAGACTCGTAAGGTTCCGGTATTCACGGGGGGAAAGCTGATGGGGATCCTCGGCGTCGCCCGCGATATCACCGAACTGGACACGTCCCGTAAGAAAATCCATCAGATGGCATTCTACGATTCTCTGACCGGCCTGCCTAACCGGACACTTTTCAATGAACGGCTACGCGAGATGATCGGGGACGCGGCTTCGGCGGGCCAGCGAGCCGGGGTGATGCTGATCGACATGGACCATTTCAAAGCGATCAATGACACTATGGGACATCCCGTTGGTGACGAGTTGCTGCGGCAGGTGGCGACACGCATGAAAAAAGGCGTCCGTGCCAGCGACACCGTGGCGAGACTCGGTGGAGATGAATTTGCAGTCTTGCTGCCCAATGTTCAGGACAATGACGATTTGGCTCAAATTGCCAGCAGAATGCTTGCCGCATTCGGCGAACGCTTCATGCTTTCCGACAGGGAGATCTTTGTATCCTGCAGCATCGGGATATCGGTATTTCCAAATGACGGCGACGCTCCCGACGATTTGGTGAAATATGCGGATTCTGCGATGTATTTGGCGAAGCGCTCGGGGCGTAGCAACTTCCGCTTCTACTCAAAGGATCTCACGATTGGGGCTGAAAAGCGCCTAGCGCTAGAATCAGACCTACGCCTAGCTTTGAAACATGAGCAACTTGAACTCCATTATCAGCCAAAGGTCCTATTGGACAACGGAAAGGTGATCGGTTCAGAAGCACTGCTACGATGGCATCATCCGAAGATGGGAATGATCCCTCCGGGAGAATTCATAGGTGTCGCCGAGGAAACGGGATTGATCATCGATCTTGGACGATGGGTGCTGCATGAGGCGTGTTGCACGGCTGCCGTCATGAATGCAGATGGACTGCCCCCGCACAAGATTGCGATAAATTTGTCTCCTAAGCAGTTTCAATGCCCGCGTTTGTCGCAAACGGTGGCGGACGTATTGCAGGAAACCGGTTGTCGTGCGGAGTGGATCGAGGTTGAAATAACTGAGAGTCTCCTGCTCCATAACTGCGAGGGCGTTTCGACGACACTCTCTCAATTGCATGCGAGCGGAATTTCCATAGCGATCGATGATTTCGGCACCGGCTACTCATCTCTGAGCTATTTGGCTAACTTTCCCATTGATACCCTCAAAATTGACCGGTCATTCATCAATCGATCCGACAAGCGAAGTAGAGAACTGGTCAAGGCAATTCTCTCAATTGCGCGCTGCCTAGGGCAAAATGTAGTCGCTGAGGGCGTGGAGACGGTCGATCAAGAAAAATTCTTGGCTGAAAGCGGCTGCGCTGTGGCACAGGGGTTCTACTATAGCAAGCCCATCCCGAAGTCCGAACTTCTCGCTGCAAACGCAGTGCCCGAGTTCTCTCGCGGTGATTCCCATCTTACGCCGATGCCCGCAGAGGAAGGGGTGGCACTCATGCGCTTGCCTCCCGCATCTGTTGGGACCCGAACCGCGTGAAGCCTACGGCTAACAGCGCGCAGGATCCACGCCACCTGCGGCGCTGTTTATACCGCACTCATCCAACGGAAGCCCAAACTACTCTGGGCGATTGGATAAAACGCGGACCAATAGGAACTACTTAAAACTTCAGGTGCTTTGATGTTCCGAAATATGCAGGCCCTGTACCGAATTGCGCGACGAAACATACGTTGACGTGTTTTCGCTTTCGATTGCCATTGCAAAGACTTGCCCAGTACAATCTACTATTCTGCGTCAATATCGTCAAAAGCATAACCGTGCAAAAGCTCATCCCATTTCCCCATCCGAATAGAAATTCTGCGGATTTGAAAAGTTCAACTGCGAATTCGAATGGCTCCGGACATTTCGACATCATCCAATCGCTGAAATCGGAACTTCACGATTTGGCTAGTGCCGTAAATCAGTTGGAGGCGCTATGTGAGTCATACCGATCCCAAGCTGATACGTGCTCGCAACCTGACTGAACGACTGAGCGTCCGCGCTTGTCATCGTATTCCCTATGACCCTCTCTGGGCGTGGCGGCCAGTGGTTCGTTGAATCTTGCCAAACGTTCCCGGATCCCACCACTTCCCGAACACGGGAGCTTCAATTCGATCAACTCGAAACTTTCGGCCATTTGAACGGGTGGCGGAAAAAAACGCCAGCGATTGCGCCGTGATTTCGTAATGGTTCTGCCTATTTGCTGAAGGCGGTCGGCCGATTGGAATGCTCCATCAGACCTCAACTTACCGGCAGCAAGGACTGCAGGTTCGATAGCTTCTTTTCGTGGATGAGGATATACGGATCCTCGAACTCTACCCGCATCTTGTCCTGGTTGGCGACGAAGTAGGGGCTGAGGTACGGGTCGAATTGCATGCGCGCGAAGACTACGAGTTTGGTCTCGGCGGTCTTGGCTTCCTCGACGAAATGGCACTCTCGTTGCTAACCTTCTCCATTGCGTCGACGAGGAACGGCCGCGCAAGGTCGATGCCACGCTTCGGGTCCATCGATTCATCCCGGACGCTCCCGCCTTGCGTAATAGACTGGATTTTTCATTTCTGCCTGGGTTTCAAACCTGTCTCGCCGTGGTGTTGCTGCATCCCGTCCTGCCCCGGCTTTTGGTCCTGCCAGGCTCGCGCTGCCCGCAACGGCTTTGCCGTCCTTCACTTCGTTGCGGCCCTGCGGGTGCTGGCCGCACTTGCAGCCTGGCTTTTGGACCGCCGTAGCAGGTCGCGATGGCCGCGACCTCGAACGGAGGTTCAGAGATGAACAGGCAGCAATCCAATCAACGATCCGATATCTACAGCCGCATCACCACCAAGATCATCGCCGATCTCAAACAGGGCGTCCGTCCATGGACCAAGCCATGGACGACGGGAGGCTGGACAGCCGAGGTCAGCCGGCCACTGCGCCACAATGGCCAACCCTACACCGGCATCAATGCTCTGCTCCTCTGGTCTGAAGCCATCGCCCGCGGCTTTGCATCACCAAGGTGGATGACGTTTCGCCAGGCAATCGAGCTCGGCGGCGCCGTCCGCAGGGGCGAAACCGGCACGACCGTCGTCTTCGCCAGCTCTTTCATCCGCGCCGAGACGACGGAGACAGGCGCCGAAATCGAACGCGACATCCCCTTCCTCAAAACCTACACCGTGTTCAACACCGACCAGATCACCGGCCTTGATGGCCTTGCCCATTCCATCGCGCCTGACCAGGATTGGATGAGCCGCATCGGTGCTGCCGGCCGCTTCTTTGCCAATACCGGCGCCCTGATCCGCCATGGAGGATCGGCGGCCTATTATGCTGCTGCCCGTGACTACATCCAGATGCCGTGCTTCGACGCCTTCCGGGACGATGCATCCTATGTCGCCGTTCTCAGTCACGAGATGACGCACTGGACCGCTGCACCGCGAAGGCTCGATCGGGATCTCAGCCGCTATGCGAAAGACAGGAGCGAACGCGCCCGCGAAGAGCTCATTGCCTTATCTTGACAGTCTGCACTAACTCTTGGCTTCATGCTCAGGTTGATGCACTCGCTGACGGAGGCGCTTTCCAGGCCGGACGCAGCGCTCCCAAATAGCTGGCGGAGGCCGGCCTGGAGAGTGCCGGGCAAGTTGAACTCCTTCGTTGATTCTGGGCTCCCCGGATGGGGGTCCGGGGGAAGGTTGAGCAACTTGTGGACAATGTAATCGCAGCTTTGAGTATCACCATTCAGGAGCGCAGATCATCGGCGGGGCTTGATGCCTATGTCCCGATGATCCTCTGCGATGGGGCGCTATACGATCCTGATCTGGATCGCTTTTTCCGCGACCTCCCTCTCAACGGCGTTCGCTCCCGCCATTCTCTTCGTGCCTATGGCTACGACGTTCTCGTCTGGGTTCGTTTTCTTTCGGAAGCCTGCGCGAAGACGATATGGCAAGCCGACCGGCATGATGTTCTTGCCTATCACCGCGTCCAGCGCCGCGCCGACGCTGGACAACGCATCTCCGCTGCCTCGTGGAACCGCGCCGTCGCCTGCCTCGACCGGCTATATCGCTGGGGTGTGCAGGAAGGACTGATCGCGGAAGCACCCTTCACGCATCGCTCGGTCTGGAGGCAGGGGTACGCTGGGCGGCGGTCGCAGGTGGCAGCGCGGAACGATGCCTATGAGCCCGCCGCGCGTCGAACCGACGTCAGTTTCGTCACGCTCGATGACTACCGACGGTTTCGGGACGTCGGCCTCAAAACGCTTTTGCCTGACGGCCACGTACGCCCTGGCGCCCGAGATCGCAACGGTATCCGCAATGCGCTGTTCGCCGATCTCCTGGTGACGACAGGTCTTCGGCTGGAAGAAGCATCATCCCTCTTCACCTCCGATCTCGGTTTCGGCGATCAGCGTCCGGGCCGTCAGGTCTGGCTGGATTTGGCGGATGCCCAGACCAAGGGTGATCGCGGTCGACAGATCCTCGTTCCCGCTCGACTGCTCCAGCAGGTGCGCGCCTATGTCGGTGTCGAACGTGCTCATGCCGTCACGAAGTTCCAGCAACGCTCTGCGTGGCGGTCGATCGACCGACCGATCTTCGTTCATCGGGATCGGCATGCTGCCCGGCTGCGGTTGCTTGATGGCGGCGATATCGCACTCGACCTGCTCGATCCGGAGGAACGCGGTCGGATCATTGTCTGCGACAGCGACGGCACGCCGAGCGAACCGGCGATATTATGGCTTTCGGAGATCGGCTTACCGGTGCAGCCGAACTCCTGGGAAGTCGCTTTCGCCCGTGCCTCCAGCCGGTGCAGATCCTTCGGTTTCGATATCAGCATCAGCCCGCACCAACTCCGTCACACCTTCGCCGTTCACATGCTGGCGATGCTCATTCAGCATCGCCTCCGCGATGCTGCCTTGCCTGCCGGGCCGATGGAGGGATATCGGCAAGTTCTTGGCGATCCTCTCCAGCAGGTGCAACGGCTTCTGGGCCATGCCAGCCTGACGACAACATATATTTACCTGGACCACATCGCGACGCGCTCCGATACCGTCGATGCGGCTGTCGAAGAACTCCTGGGACTGCTCCCCTCGGAGGCCACGCTATGAGGGGGCGCCCACGCAAGGGAACTGCGGTTCGTTTTGCGCCAGCCGATGGCGTTGTTCTTCCACACGCCAGCGATCCGGTGCTGGGTCTGCGCTTCAACATCGAGGCGCGGTATGGCGGGTCCGTCGAAGTTGATCTTGTCGGCGAGCATCCTAGACCCTTCGCCCTCGCGTTTGCAGGGGCTCTGCGCCGGCAGTCCGAGCTTGGTGGTCCGCTCGGCGCGCGGAGCACGATCAAGCAACACCTCCAGGCCTATCTCCGCTTTTTCGCATATCTGCGCGAGCATTCCACGGTAAAGACGCCCGCCGATCTGCGCGCAGATGATATCGATGGGTATGAGGATTTCCTCGCATTCGTCGGGATGACCCCGATCCACCGACACACTGTTCTCGCCAAAGCCATCCTCGCCCTGCGCTCGATAGACGCCGACCAGCCAAGGCTTCTGGATGAAGGTGTTCGTCGTCGCCTCAGCTACACTAGCTCACAATCCGCCGGCCGATCCCGACCGCGTGATGCCTATAGCCCGTTCGTTGCAAGGCAGCTTCGCGACGCTGCCCGTGGCGATATCGCCAGGATATTCCGGCGGATCGGGAAGCCGCTGGATGAAGACGACAACTATCCCAACCTTCGCAGAGTGACCGACGAGGCCAATGCCCGGATCGTCGCGTCCGGCAGGCTCAGCAGCGCAGACCCCGCCTTCAAAAGCCTCTATTTCATGAGGCTGCGGCGTGGTCTTCCGGTCTCGACCCTGGCCGAGGATCTACATGCAGGTTTCCATCTGCGTGCAATGGATATTCCTCCTCTGCTGACCTTCCTGTCACTGGAGACCGGCCTTGAGATCGAGTGCTGCAAGGCATTGACGGTCGACTGCCTTCAGAATCCCGGACCCGGCACGATCGAGATCGCCTATGTGAAGCGGCGGGCCCGCGGCGCTGAGCACAAGCACATCCGCGTCCGTGACGGTGGGATCGGAACACCGGGCGGTCTGATCCGCAAGCTGATCGAGGCAACGGCATTCACACGGCAGTTCGTGCCGAGCGAGAATCTTTGGCTCTATTATTATACCGGGCCTACGCAGCTCCGGGCGGGTATCGAGCATCCACATGAGCTCGTCGACCGATGGACCGCAGGCCATGGGATCGTCGATGACAATGGTGAACCTCTTCGTCTCGTTCTTTCCAGGCTGCGCAAGACCCACAAGGCGCTCTGGTATCTGAAGACCGAGGGTCATATGACCCGTTTCGCAGTCGGACATACGCCGGAGATCGCCGCTCGCCACTACGCGGATATCCCCTCGCTGCGACCGCTGCACGAAGCCACCATTGCCGAGGCATTCTCAGAAGTCGCGGCCGCTGCAGGTCCGATCGTTGTGGCGCCCGCCCGGGAAGATTCCTGGCGGCAATGCGATGCGACGCCGGAAGCGCGCGAGAACCGAGACGGTATCCTCAGTGGCGAGCAGGACGTTTGGCTGGCGGCATGCTCCGGGTTTGACCGCAGCCCGTTCGGAGACTCAGGCGAGCCTTGCCCGCAACCGTTCTGGGGCTGTCTCGAATGCCGTAACGCTGTCATCACCGCGCGCAAGCTGCCGGCTATCGTCGCGTTCCTGCGGTTTATCGAAGAGCAGCGGGCGGGTCTCTCCGCGGCGGATTGGGCCATGAAGTTTGGGCGTGCCCATGCTCGCATTGCCGGGCAGGTTCTGCCGGCATTCCCCGACAGTGTGGTTGCCGCAGCCCGTCGCGAGGCAGAAGTGCATCCCCTCTATCTCCCTCCGGAGGCCCGCCAATGAGGGGACTATCGTCAGCAGCCCGGCAACACGATCTGCGCCCGGTTCTCGCGACCGCTCCGTTGAAGCCTGGTTTCGATCGGGACGCTCTGTCGCGCTACAGTGATCCGAGCTGGGATCTCGGCCCGGCCGTGTTTCGGGAGAGCGCCCGTCGCTGTCATGTCACCGTGCATCTCGGGTCTGTCGGGGATACGAGCGTCCGCGAGGCGTTGCGCGAACTCCTCTATGCCCGGCTGAACGTCGATCTGCCGGGTCACCGCAAGATACTTCCTCCCGGCAGTGTCCGGCAGGCGTTCAACCGAGCGCGGCGCTTCTTCGATTTCGTGCGTGATGAACTCGGTGCTGTCGATCTTCACCTGGTCGATCAGCCACTCCTGGACCGATATGCCCGCCATCTCAGTGCCGATCGGGCCCGTCGGCCCGTCATTGTCGCGCAATTACTGGAAGTACCTGCCGATCTCTTCCTTTATCGCGACCATCTGCCCTCCGGAGGACTGCGGTTTCAACCTTGGTCCGGAAGATCACCTGCGCGTGTCGCGGGCTATCGTCACATCTGCGAGAACCGAACGCCGCGCATTCCCGAGACAATCATCTCACCGTTGCTGGCTTGGTCGATCCGGTATGTCACCGAGTTCGCCGCCGATATCTTCGCAGCCCGCGAGGAGATGGACCACCTCGAAGCTCACTGCACCTCACTCATCGAGCAGGACAGCGTTCTCGAACGTAATGACCGGCGGCGCCAGCAGCGTAAGCGGCTTGAGGATTATTTCGGGCGGCTGCGCAGTGAAGGTCGCGGGGTGCCGGTCTGGGGCACTGCCCATAACGGCATGTTTCTCCGGCATCCCGAGACAGGAGAGCTGTCGCCACCCGTCAACGCCCACCTGCTTCACCTGCACATCGGTATCGACACGCTGGCCGAGCCGAAGATGCACATTCAACTCACGA
Organism: Rhizobium sp. PRIMUS64; assembly: GCF_023006465.1. Classification (NCBI taxonomy): domain Bacteria; kingdom Pseudomonadati; phylum Pseudomonadota; class Alphaproteobacteria; order Hyphomicrobiales; family Rhizobiaceae; genus Rhizobium; species Rhizobium sp. PRIMUS64. Next base: position 32,270 of record NZ_JALBGX010000007.1, read on the forward strand.
ACGGCGCTCCACGCCAGATCAGAGCTGCGGTGCTCGAGCTCGGTGTCGAGACTGGCGGCATGGATACACCCATCTCCATTCTTCCAGAGACCGGCAAGCCCTGGCGGTCTCGCTTCGATGCCAAGACCCTGGCGGCGGAAGAGCGCATGCTGCAATCAGCGGCCTATATTCTCTGTGCTTATCTGACCGGCATGCGAGATTGCGAAGTCCAGGCGATGCAGCGTGGATGCGTTTCTCTGACGCGCAGCGACGACGGCGTGATCATGCGCCATCGCGTGCAATCCGTCGCCTATAAGGGCAAGTCTGCCCAGGGTGAACCTGCCGAGTGGGTCACCATCGAGCCCGTTGCCAGAGCTGTCGAGGTTCTGGAACGCTTGTCTTTTCGGGTCGCTTCCGCCCGCGGCCTGATGACGCTCTGGCCCGTTCTGATCGCAAGGCCTGTTTGCAAGGACCACCTCTCGGCTGAGATCGTCCGCCAGCTCAACCGATTCCGAGATCACCTCAACGACCTGTTCGGAACACCCGACGAGCCAGCGGTCCCGAGCGGACCAGGTGGACAACCCTGGCGTATTACGACGCGGCAGTTCAGACGAACGATCGCATGGCACATCGCCAATCGTCCCTTCGGCACCATCGCCGAAATGATCCAGTACAAGCATGCCTCCGTCGCCGCTTTCGAAGGATATGCCGGCTCCAGCCGTTCCGGTTTCAGGGCGGAAGTCGAGAACCAGCGTAGCCTCGGCCAGCTCGACGACCTGTTGATCTATTTCGACGAGCGGCAGGCCGGAGCCAGGCTGTCGGGGCCTGCGGCGGTGCGGATCGCGAAGACGCTCGACAGCGTATCGGATGATCTCGGGCCGCTTCCGGCCATGATCGCTGATCGCGCCCGACTGCGCACCATGCTCGCGAGCCTCGCGCGGACCCTTCATGTCGGCGTGCTGGCCGATTGCTTCTTCGATCCCGGCATGGCCATGTGCCTGAAGCAGGCCACCAACAACGACAACAAATCGCCGCTAACAGCACTTTGCCAGCCAACGCGCTGTCCAAACGCCTGCATCACCGCTCGGCACCTGCCAGCATGGAAACGTATGGCTGACGATACTCGAAGCTTGTTGAAAGAGAAAAGGCTGTCAAAATTGCAACGGGAAGTACTAAGAAGTGAGCTTGGTCGCATACAGGCAGTTCTGGAGGGAGGGGGGCAATGACAGATTATATTATCCGTGCGTCATTACACGACGAGGCGAATGAGGGGTGGGTCTGGGTCGAAGATTTCCCGTCCCGAAGTTTGATAAAAATAATCCATCAGACAAATGATCGGAGCGTCGTTTGTCAGACCAGAAAGTTCGATAAGAACTTCTTGGATCGCTACAATGCCGAGGGTGCTGGCCGTATAGAGATCAACGAGCTGAAGCAAAACACCATCGTGATGTCTGGGTGGTATCGAGATGCCTTGGGAGGCTTTGGCACTACCGACAAGGATAACGAAACTGGCAAGGTAACACTCAATTTATGCCCGCTCGGGTGCTGGAAACCCTGGTACCAGATGCGTGCTGCGTCACATCATCCAGATATCGTCGTGAGGTTAGGGGTTCGTCTCGGTGCTATAGGAATCTGGGCGGGATTACTTAGCATTTGGCTGGGTCTGCTATCAATCGTTCAGCCCGGCGGATGTGCCAAACCGATAGCAGGGGTCAGCGGTCTTGTCGTGCTGCTCCTAGCGGGCTTCTTCCTAGTTGCTGCATGCTGGCCACCGAACACATCGCCAAGAGGCCGCCATGAGTGAACGAATTGCAATCCTCGGATGGGGCTCTTTGCTATGGGACGGGCGCCCAGATTTCGATAATTGGCATGGGCCGTGGCAATTCGACGGGCCGGTCTTGAAGATCGAGTTCTCACGTATTTCGTCGTCTCGCCTCGGAGCATTGACGCTTGTGCTGGATCCGATGAATGGCTCCGATAACCAGGTTGCCTATTGTCAAAGCTTGAGAAGTGACCTGTCGGAGGCTGTGGAGGATCTCCGCATCCGAGAAGGCACAAGCCTTGCCAATATTGGTTATATCCATCGGGATGGCCGCACACGATCGCGAGATGATGGGTCGGGCTCCATAATTAACGCTTGGGCGGTCACGAGAGCGTTCGATGCCGTCGTCTGGACCAATTTGCAGAGCAATTTCACGCAGAAGACCGGCAAGCCGTTTTCAATATCCGCTGCTGCGGAGCACATTCGATCGATTTCAGAAGATGGGCGCCGCGCGACGCTCGAATATGTCGCCAAGGCTCCAGATTTCATTGACACCCCTTTTCGCCGGTACTGCGCCACGTCCTGAACATCGTATTTTTCGGTTGACTGTCAGGATATATCGCCGAACTCGGCAGCTGCTTTCTCTGCGCCGATCTTGGTATCGTCCCCGAGCTCGAACCACGCCCCGACCATGCAAGCTATCTCGATGACTGGCTCAAGGTTCTCGGCAGCGACAAGCGTGCCATCTTTTCAGCGGCAGCTCATGCCCAGCGCGCGGTCGACTATCTGCATGACTTGCAGCCGGACCTCAACGAGGAGGAGGCGGCGTGAGCCGTCTCCTTCTTAGCCACCCGGACGCCGCCCACTGCCGCGACCCGACGGCCGCAAGCTCCTATCCCGCGAACCGGCGTCTAAAATCGTCAGGCATTGACCTCGCGCAGCTAGTGGGGCGTGTTCACCGGCATATTGAAGTGACGCGCGAAGTATTCCGACGGCGTCGTCATGCGGCCCGTGGTGAGAACCAGCGCATCCCCTCGACCGTCGATGCTGAAAATCACGCGACTGTGCAGGCTTGCAACCTCCTCCGGCAGATCCTCCCTTAGCATCGCGATGGCGGAAGCCATCGTCCGCCGAGGGCGAACGAGAACGATGTCCCGCGCGAACGAGTCGTCGTGCGTAGCATCGAGAGAAGCGTTGATGACAGCGGGTCGTCGGATGATCTATTTGGAACTAGCAAAAAATATTGCTTTGATAAATTTGCGCTGACAGCTTTGGCCGCGGCCTCAACACGAGCGGGTGCCTGCAGCCGCTGGCGCGCATTGGAAAGATGGAGGCGGACGGTTTGAATGGATAAGTTTCAGTCTCCTATGGATAGCACCGTCACTATCGCCGTCGGATAAAAGCTGCAAACAACGTCTTTCCTGTTTCGTCAGATCCTGCCTGGGATTAGCGATCTCTCCGTCCAAACGCGTTGGACCCGTTCATGAAATCTGTTTTCGCTTGGCGCGTAATGCCGGATAGACACTGGAGAGCCAACCATCGGCGCCCTCACCGGTAGGTCATGTTCCAGCCGAGTTCGCCGGTGCGCAACGCGCTCCATATGCTGAGCGGCGACGGAGATAGGGAACGCACGGGCGGGGGCAGTCGGTCCCGCCTCCCTTGACGGCCGCTATGCTGAGGCTCCTGCGGCTGCCCTTGTTCCGCCCTTAGCGTGGCGAGAATTCCCGAAATCCGCCTCACGGCGCCGCTATGCTGATTTCTCCGATACTCTTCATTGTTTGATTGCAACCCGCCTGCGGACGGGTTGCCTGATCGTCCCTGATGACTACCGGCAGCCATGCGATCGGGCTGGCGGATGATTCGCATCTCACTCCATTAAAGCCGAAGATCAGTCAGTTTAACCCCGCCTCCTGGCTGGCGCGGAAAGAGCTCAGCTTGCTCAGGAGGTCCTGAGAGATCTCGAATTGCCGCGCCGTCCCCCGGCCCATGGCGTTCTTCCCCATCGTCTCCACCAGCATTCCCCGCTTTACCAAAAGGTCGACCGTCTCCTTCACACCGCTGCGTGTTAGCTCGGTAATCTCAATTATATTAGAGAGGGTTAGCTTCTGATGGGCCTGAGTCATCGTATAGAGGATCGTCATCATGCCGATCTGCTTCAGCCTCGCCTGCGGGGTCTCGTCCTCCAGCGGATGGTCGAGGATCTCATGGAGAATGAGTCCCGAGAAGGCAAGGTTGTGCCATTGCGTTTTAATCGCGCTTGTCATGTCATTTAACTATGTTATATACGACAGTATAAACGCGGGCAGGCAGATTGAGTCTCCCGAAACGCAATAGGGCGCCATCGTCTCGAAGGATCCTGTTCATGAAAAGCCTTCTCCTGAATTCACTGCTTACGGTCTGCTTCGTTGCGCCACCCTATCTTATTTTCGGCAGTAACGCGCGGGCCGAGGATTGGGGATGCCAGGTTATCCTATGCCTTTCCAATCCCGGCGGGCCGACGCAATATGCAGAATGCCGGCCGCCGATCCAGAAGCTGTGGCGGGAGCTTGCCGAGGGGCACTCATTCCCGACCTGTAGCGGCGTCGGTTTTCAGAGTTCGCGGCCTGGCTATGAGCCCTATTATTGCGATGCGGGGTACAAGCTCACGACTGATAGCGGTCGCGGCGGTCGGCAAGCAACCTGCGTATCGACATCGCCGCAGCCGGTCAGCAACAGCCTCTGCTGGGATGGGAACGACTATACTTCCCGCGACAATTCGGTCCTGTCGCCACATTGGCAGCGCGTGGACGGGCACCGCCAGTGCATGGGCTATCCGATAACGCGCCCGAATGTGCGATCGCAGCCGCGCTATGTCGATGTCACCATCGACGGCGCCGGTAAACAGCGCGTTTGGTATTGACCGATGGGTGCTGCATTCGTCGAAATCGCGCAAACCTGTGCGCCGATGGTTCAGGTGCAGACGCTGGCCGGCGTTGTCAGCCTCGAGAGCCGGTTTCAGCCCTTCGCCATCCGCATCAACACGGGCCCGCCGCTGGCCACCCAACCCGCATCGAAGGCCGAAGCGATCGAGGTTGCCACGTCCCTGATTGGCGATCGCCAGGATATCCAGATCGGCCTTGGCGGCATTGGCATCGAGCACCTTCAGAAACTGAATCTATCCGTCGCCGACGCCTTCGATCCCTGCCGGAACCTCAAGGCCACGGCCACGCTTCTCGACGGATACTACCGCGCCGCATTACGCGCGGGGGATCCGGCTCAGGCCGAAAGGGTGATGCTCCAGTCCTATTATGGCCGCGATGATCCATCCCTCGGCGCCATGGTCAAATATGACGAGCAGGTACGCCAGGAAGCAAAGCAGTTATCGCCGACGCTTGCCTCGCTCACCATTGGCGAACGCGGTGACCAGGCCGGGGCTGGCGGGCAGCCACAGGATGAGGTGGTACCAGCACTTCCCGAACCGCCTTTACAACCCTCCCAAACCGTCGAGGCCGCATCCTGGGATGTGTTCAGCTCAGGGCGGCAATCCTCGATTCTCGTTTTCCAGAATGATCGATCGGAGCAAAGTGAATGATCTCCAAAGCCAGTCTTCGCCCCCTTGCCTCATCCACGCTGATGGCGGCCGCCATTGTCATCTGCCTGGTCGAGCCAGCCTTCGCCCAGGCCGCCGGCATCGAAACCGTGCTGCAGAACATCGTCGACATGCTGACCGGCAATATCGCCCGTCTGCTGGCGGTCATCGCCGTCATCATCATCTGCATTGCCTGGATGTTTGGCTACATGGATTTGAGGCGAGCCGGCTTTTGGATTATCGGGATCGGCGGCATTTTCGGCGCCACCGAGCTGGTCAACACCATCGTCGGGAATTGAGCGCTATGGTGAGCATTCCGAGTCTCGAAGACGACACGTTGTTTCTCGCCTGCACGCGCCCGGCAATGATCGCGGGTGTGACGATGGAGGCGATGGGCGTCAACATCATGCTGACGACCATCCTTTACATCACCGCGGGATCAATCGCCTACGCGCTGGTCGGCATCGTCTTCCATGTCTTGTTTCGCGCGCTCGTCAAGCACGACCACAATATGTTTCGGATCCTGATTGCGTGGATCGAAACCCGTGGCCGCTCCCGCAATGCCTCCTATTGGGGCGGCGCCACGCTCTCGCCTCTGACGCTCACCCGGCGTTATGACGAAAGGGATCTCAGCTTTGTCTAACATTGCGACGCTCCGGTCGCGCGAGCTCGGGCCGGAGACCTTCATTCCTTATGTCAGGCATGTCGACGAGACGACCATTGCGCTCGAATCCCGAGCGTTGATGACGATGATCGCTCTCGACGGCGTTTCTTTCGAGACATCAGACGTCAGGGACCTCAACGGCCTGCACCGAAGCCTGAACACGCTCTATCGCAATATCGCCGACGAGCGGCTGGCGCTCTGGACGCATGTCGTGCGCCGCCGCGACAATGCCTATCCCGAGGGACGCTTCGCCAATCCCTTCTCCGACGGTTTGAACGCGAGATATCGGGAGCGGATGGTGAGGGAAGACCTGTTTCGCAACGATCTCTACCTCACCCTTGTCTGGCATCCCGGCCGGGATCCTGCCGAAAAGGCGGCCAAGCTTCTCTCCCGACTGCGCAAGGCCCGCCGATCCGATACAGAGCTCGACGGGCAGGCTCTGAAGCATCTGCGTGACCGTGTGGCGGATGTCGTCGCCGGCCTGCAGCGCTTCGAGCCGCGGCTGCTCACCCTCCACGAACATGACGGGATCCTTTTCTCCGAGTCGAGCGAAGTGCTCCACCAGATCATCGGCGGCCGGCGGGAACCGATTCCGTTGACGGAGGGACGAATTTCTTCGGCGATTTATTCCGACCGGGTCATTTTCGGGCGCGAGACCGTCGAGATCCGTCACGAGGCCGACAGCCGCTATGCCGGCATGTTCGGCTTTAAGGAATATCCGGCGACCACGCGCAGCGGCATGCTCGATGCTATCCTGACCGCACCTTTCGAGCTCATCCTGACGCAGTCCTTCGCCTTCACCTCAAAGCCCGATGCTCGAACAATCATGGGCCGCAAGCAGAACCAGATGGTCAGCGCCGGCGACAAGGCGGCTTCGCAGATCGAGGAACTCGGCGAGGCGATGGACGATCTCGAATCCAATCGCTTCGTCCTCGGAGAGCATCACCTTGCGCTTGCCGTCTTCGCGCCCTCGGTCAAGGAACTGACCGATCACATGGCGAAGGCGCGCGCCTACCTCACCAGCGGCGGCGCGGTCGTCGCCCGCGAGGATCTCGGCCTCGAGGCCGCTTGGTGGGCGCAATTGCCGGGCAATTTCCGCTATCGGGCGCGCTCGGGCGCGCTCACGTCGCGCAACTTTGCAGCCCTTGCTCCCTATCATTCCTATCCGGCGGGTAAGAAGGACGGCAACGAGTGGGGACCGGCGGTCGCCATGCTCAAGACCGCCTCGGGTTCGCCCTTTTATTTCAATTTCCATCACGGCGACCTCGGCAACACTTTCGTCTGCGGCCCGTCGGGTGCGGGCAAGACGGTGCTGTTGAACTTCATGCTGTCGCAGCTCGAAAAGCACGATCCGCATATGGTCTTTTTCGACAAGGACCGCGGCGCGGATCTCTTCGTACGCGCGGCCGGCGGCACCTATCTGCCGCTGAGGAATGGTGTCGCCACCGGCTGCGCGCCGTTGAAAGCACTGGAATTCACTGCGGAAAACAAAATATTCCTCACCGGTTGGATCGCCAAGCTGGTCCGATCCGGATCTGGCGAACTATCGATCACCGAGTTGCGCGACATCGCCTCGGCGGTCGACGGGGTGGCGGACCTGCCGGTGGAGCGTCGCTCCATCGGCGCCCTGCGCACCTTCCTCAACAACACCGATCCCGAGGGCATTGCCGCACGTCTGCGACGCTGGGAGAGGGGCGGGCCGCTTGGTTGGGTCTTCGACAACGAAGCCGACGATATCGGCATTGGCGCCAGGTTCATCGGCTACAACATGACCGATTTCCTCGACAACGAGGAAATCCGCACGCCGTTGATGGCTTACCTGTTCTATCGCATCGAGCAACTGATAGACGGGCGTCGCATCATCATCGTCATCGACGAGTTCTGGAAGGCGCTGCAGGACGAAGGCTTTCGTGATCTCGCCCAGAACAAGCTCAAGACGATCCGCAAGCAGAACGGTCTCATGCTGTTTGCGACCCAGAGCCCGCGCGACGCCATCGTATCGCCGATCGCCCACACGATCATCGAGCAGTGCCCGACCCAGATCTTTCTTCCGAACCCGCGCGGCGACCGCGCCGACTATGTCGACGGCTTCAAGCTGACTGAGCGCGAATTCGAGCTCGTCTCACGCGAACTCTCCGTCGAAACCCGCCGGTTCATCGTCAAGCAGGGGCACAACAGCGTTGTCGCCGAGCTGAACCTCAACGGCTTCGACGACGAACTTGCCATCCTCTCCGGCCGGACGGCCAATGTCGAGCTTGCCGATACTATCCGTTTGGAGATCGGCGAGGGACGGGAGGATTGGCTTGCCGTGTTTCATCAGAGGAGGAAGACAGGATGATCCGAACAGGAACGATGCGGCCATTGTTCGTATCGGCCGCTCTTTTAGCGTCGGCGATGCTGGCGTCGGCCCAGGGCATCCCGGTCATCGATCAGACATCGATCGCCAAGCAGATCGAGAGCATCACGCAGCTGAAGTCCCAGCTCGACGCCTTGAACCAGCAGCTCCAGCAAGCCCAGCAGCTCTACGGCTCGCTGAACAAGATCACCAACATGGCCGACGTCGCCAACCTGCTGAACGATCCGTCGATCCGCGAGGCGCTTCCCCAGGACTTCAACGCGATCGAGGGCCTGTTCCAAGGTTCCGGCAGCGGCGTCTTCGGCAGTTCCGCTTCGAAATTCCGCCAGGACAACTCCAGCTATCGCACCGATGCCGATGATTTCTATGCGCAGGAACTGTCGCGCATCCAGAACCAGAACGCCGGGCAGATGAGCCTCGGCCAGCAGATCTACGATGCGGCGACCAAGCGCATCGACGGCATCGATGAGCTTCGCCAGAAAATCTCCAGTGCTGCCGACGCCAAGGACATCGCCGATCTGCAGGCCCGCCTCCAGGCCGAGACCGCCTTCCTGCAAACCGATGTCCTGCGCATGCAGGGCCTGCAGATGGTCCAGCAGGCCCAGGTGCAGGTCGACGACCAACGCAAGGCCGAGGACTGGCGCAAGCGCATGGACACGATGGGAGCGGCGCTCAAATGAGGTGGTTTCTTTCCGGCACGGCCATGCTTTTTCTGGCGGCCTGCTCCCCACAGGCGGATAAGATTTACACCGTCGATGAGCTTATGGCCGACGATGCTCTGCTCGCTAGGATTATCGGCGAATGCCGTAACAATCCCGGAGAACTCCGCGATACGCCCAATTGCCGCAACGCCGAGGCCGCCGACGGCAAGCTGCGGCTGGAGCGGATGGGCAAATCGTTGGGAGGCTGACGATGTATCAGGTCTTCAGCTTCGTCGATGGGCAGTTCAAGGCACCGCTCGAGAACTTCATTTCCTCCGGCACGTCAAATATTGCCAGCTGGGTCAGCGGCCCGCTGACGGCGGCACTCACGCTCTATGTCGTGCTCTACGGCTATCTCGTTCTGCGCGGCTCCGTGCAGGAACCGATACTCGAATTCGCCTTCCGCGCAATGAAGCTCGCCATCATCGTCATGCTGGTGAGGAATGCCGGCGACTATCAGACCTACGTCACCAATATCTTTTTCGATGCGCTGCCGCGCGAAATCTCGCAGGCGCTGAACTCCGGCACGGCGCCGAGCGCATCGACCTTCGACAGCCTGCTCGATAAGGGCCAGAAATGCGCCTATGAGATCTGGTCGCGCGCCTCCTGGCCGGTCGATATCGTCACCGGCATCGGCGGCATGATGGTCATCGGTGCGAGCTTCATCGTGGCCGCGATCGGCTATATCGTTTCGCTCTATGCCCGGCTGGCGCTCGCCATCGTTCTGGCCATCGGACCGATCTTCGTCGCGCTTGCGATGTTCCAGTCGACCCGCCGGTTCACCGAATCCTGGATCGGCCAGCTCGTCAATTTCGTCATCCTTCAGGTTCTGGTCGTTGCCATCGGTTCGCTGCTGATCACTTGCATCGACACGACGTTTGCGGCGATCGAAGGCTATAGCGACGTCCTGATGCGGCCGATCGCGCTCTGCGCCATCTGCCTTGCCGCTCTTTATGTCTTCTACCAACTGCCCGGCATTGCTTCAGCTCTTGCGGCGGGCGGGGCGTCGCTCACCTATGGCTACGGCGCTGCCCGCGATGCGCACGAAAGCACGCTCTCCTGGGCGACATCCCACACAGTCAGAGCGGTCGGCCGCGGCGCGCGTTCCGTCGGCCGCCGCCTGACGCCAGGCCGGACCGAATGACGCCCCCAACGCTTCAGATAATCGAACAGGTTTTTTTGGATGCTCCGTATCGTTTTATCGCTTTTGCTGACCGCTGGTCTCGTAGGCTGCGGTTCGATTTCCCACCCGCTGCCCAAATGTGACGGTTATTCCCGCCGGCCGCTGAACCGCGCCATGTGGCAGTGGGAGGATGGCGGAGGTAGGCAGCAGCCGACGACCGGGGCTGTTCCCGCGGAGCCGACCAGTCACGCGGCCGCCTATGTGCCGGAACCATCTTCAGCCACACCGGCCGCTTTCGCGCATTTCGATGTCGCGGGCTCCTACCGTCCATGCGAGGGCGAATGACATGGTGACCACGAATAACCTCAAAAGTTACTTCGACAAAGCCCGCCGGTTCGATCAGGACCGGATGATCCAGGTCGAGCGTTCCGCCCGCATCGCCTGGTTCGTCGCTGCTTGCGCCGGCACGGTTGCTGCCGTTTCCGTCTTTGCCGTTGCCGGCCTCACTCCTTTGAAAACCGTCGAGCCCTTCGTCGTGCGGGTCGATAATTCCACCGGTATCGTCGATGTGGTCTCGGCGCTGACATCCACCGCCGGCACCTACGACGAGGCCGTCACCAAATATTTCGCGGCCAAATATGTCCGCGCCCGCGAGGGCTACGTCTGGAGCGAGGGCGAGGAGAATTTCCGCACCGTCGCCTTGCTGTCGACGCAGCCGGAACAGACTCGATTTGCCGCAGTCTACCGCGGCAGCAATCCCGATTCCCCGCAGAACATTTATGGCCGCAGCGCCACGTCGCGGATCAACATTGTTTCCATCTCGCTGATCAACGCCAATGTGGCATCCGTCCGCTATATGAGGACCGTGAGCCGCGGTGACGAGGTGCGCACCACGCACTGGGTTACGACCCTGACCTTCTCCTATGCCAACGCTCCGATGTCCTCGACCGACCGGTTGACCAATCCGCTCGGCTTCGTCGTCAGCGAATATCGCGCCGATCCGGAGGCCATCAATTGAGACCGCACTTTCTCCTTCCGCTCATCCTGGCCACCGGGTTTTCGTCTGCAGCGCTCGCCCTCGAGACGCCGCGCGGCGCCGCGCAGGACAGCCGCATCCGTTTCGTCGTCTACCAGCCCTATAACATCACCAAAGTCGTCGGCACACTGCGGTCTTCGGTGCAAATCGAATTCGCCGCCGACGAGGAAGTCGCTCATGTGGCGCTTGGCAACAGCGTTGCTTGGGAAGTGGCGCCGGCCGGCAACATCCTGTTCCTGAAGCCCAGGGAAAATCAGCCGGTGACGAATATCTCGGTCGTGACGACACGACGGGACGGCTCGACCCGCAGCTATCAGATGGAACTCACCGTTCGCGACGGCAGCGTCGAAGCCGGGCAGAACACCTATTTCTATGTGAAATACCGCTATCCCGCTGATGAGGCGGAGCGGCGCCGCCAGGAAGCAGCTGCGCGCGCGCAGGCGGCACAGGCCGGCGAGGCCGATCGCGTGCTTGCCCTTCACGAAGCTTATGGACCGCGCAACTGGCGTTATTCGGCGCAAGGGACCCAGGCGCTCGAACCGCAAACGGTCTATGACAACGGCAAGGTCACCACCTTCACCTTTGCCGGCAACCAGGAAATGCCGGCGATCTATATGGAAAATTCCGACGGCAGCGAAAGCCTGGTTCCGAAGTCAGTCGACGGCAATCTCGTCCTCGTTCACGCGATCAGCCGCAAGTTCATACTGCGCCGTGGCGGCGACGGGCTTTGCGTCTTCAACGAAGCCTACGATCGCGTCGGCACCAATCCCGAGACCAACACGACGTCACCATCGGTCGAGCGCGTCGTCAAAGTGCCGCCCGGCGCGGCGCAATAGGAGGTGACATGGCCGAGGAAGAGATTACCCAGATTCCGGGCGAGCGCGCCGAGACGTCGGCCGGTGGCCGGCTCGACAATAACCCGATCCTCAAACGCGGCGCTATCGCCTTGGCGATCGTCGTCTTTGTCGCCTTCGCTCTCTGGTCGATGCGAGGCCAGGACAAACCGTCAGACGGTGCCCAGCCGGAGCGGGTGGTCATCCGGCAGACATCGGATTTCGAACCGGCCAAGGAACCGGTCCAGCCTGTAGCGCCTCTTCCGCAGGTCCAACTGCCGACGCCCGCTGTCACAGAACAAGCGCCCACGGACGACGATAAGCTGCTCGACGCTGCCCGGCGTGCGCCGGTCATCGCCTATGGCGGCGAGAAATCGCCGGCGACGCGGCGGCAGGATCAGGATGCGGCGACGGATCAGGCTTCGAACTACGTGCCGCTCGGCGCCAATCCCGGTGGCTTCGCCTCGCAGGGCGAAAACGAAGATCAGCGCTTCAACCGCTTGCTGACGCCGACGCAATTGCAGGGATCGCGTGCAGGGACGTTGGGCAATCGCGATTTCATCGTCGCAATGGGGACATCCATTCCTTGCGTTCTCGAGACCGCGCTCTCCTCCGATCAGCCGGGGTTCACGAGCTGCGTCATCAACCGGGACGTTCTTTCAGATAACGGCCGCGTTGTGCTGATGGAAAAAGGTACGCAGGTCGTCGGCGAATATCGCGGCGGCATTCGCCGCGGGCAAAAGCGCGTGTTCGTTCTCTGGAACCGGGCGAAGACGCCGAAAGGCGTGATCATCACGCTGGCATCGCCGGCAACCGATGCGCTTGGCCGGGCGGGCATCGACGGCTATGTGGACACCCATTGGTGGGTGCGTTTTGGCAGCGCAATGCTCCTGTCGATCGTCGGTGATGCCAGTTCCTATGCCAGCAGCCGGCTGCAGGACAGCGACGTCGAAGCGCAAAACACCACCAGTGCCGGTCAGCAGGCCGCGGCGATCGCCGTCGAGCAGTCGATCAACATTCCCCCGACCCTGATGAAACATCAGGGCGAGCTCGTTTCGATCTTCGTGGCGCGCGATCTCGATTTCTCCAGCGTCTATCGGCTTCGCGTGACGGAGCCCCGCAATCGCGTCTATGACCGCGCCGTGCTTGGGGATTTCAGCCCCTCCTCGAAGCTCGTGACAAAATAGGTTCTGCATGACTGAAGCTGCCGACGCCGGCGTCGTGCGCGAACTGCTTTCGCCACTATCACGCTTCCTACGCGACAAGACGCTCTATGAGGTCATCGTCAACCGGCCGGGACAGGTCGTCACAGAGGGTAGGGACGGATGGCAGACCTATGAGATGCCCGAACTTTCTTTCGACCGGCTGATGCGTCTCGCCCGCTCCGTCGCGAGCTTCTCCAATCAGTCGATCGACGAGACGCGACCGATCCTGTCGGCGACCTTGCCGGACGATGAGCGAATTCAGATCGTCATCCCGCCGGCAACGACGAAGGGAACCGTCAGCATCACCATCCGTAAGCCATCCTCCGTGTCGTTGACCCTGGAGGATCTCGATCATGGGGGATTGTTCGCCGATGTTGTGCCGGCCCAAGACGACGGGCGACGATCAGACCATAGGCTGTTGGAATACTATCGCATCGGTGCCTACAAGGCGTTTCTCCGGGAGGCGGTGTTTGCAAGAAAGAACATCATCATCTCCGGCGCCACCGGGTCGGGAAAAACAACTCTATCGAAAGCGCTGATCCGCCACATTCCGCAAAGCGAGCGGATTATTTCGATCGAAGACACTCCGGAACTGGTGGTCCCGCAGCCCAACCACGTTCGACTGTTCTATTCCAAAGGCGGCCAGGGATTGTCTAAAGTCGATGCGAAGGATCTGCTGGAATCCTGCTTGCGCATGCGGCCCGACCGCATCCTACTTCAGGAGCTGCGGGACGGCACGGCCTTCTACTACATCCGCAATGTCAACTCCGGCCATCCTGGCTCCATCACCACGGTCCATGCCGACTCGGCCCGCCTCGCCTTTGAGCAGCTGACTTTGCTGGTCAAGGAGTCGGAGGGAGGTGCGGACCTCGAACGGCACGACATCCGCGAGATGTTGACGATCGCGGTCGACATCATCATCCAATGCAAGCGGATCGACGGCCGGTTTCGGGTGAGCGAGATCTACTATCGAGACGCCGCGACTGACCTCGGCCGCTCTTCGTCGGATCGAGCTTAACGGGTTGCGTCCGGGCCTCTAACGATTCTGTCTGTCTCGACCGTCAGTCCAATTGTGCGGCCTTCTCACGCAGGACCACTGAAAACGCGCGGAGCCCCTGATGGTCCAGTGCATCAATGAATTCGTCAACCGCCGGCACCGTCTTGCGTAAATTCAACCGGGCGCGCCTGATGCTGTCGATCAATGCGCTCGAAAAGATGGAATGGAGGCCCACGAGGAAATTGTCTGGCGATACGCAGGCCACCCCATGAGGCCGAAGGTCCGCGGCTGGAAATCTTTGAGATTCCACGTGACAATCACAGAAGCCTTTCCGGCGATGGCTGCAGCTAAAACATGACGATCATCCGGATCCGGTAGCGAGAGGTCGGGGATGAGAAATTGGTGGTTACCGACATCTGCATCGGGCAAAACCTCTTTCATCCGATCACGGGTCGCTTCCAGACGTGAGATGGGTATCTCGGGGGAGCCGATGGCCAGATTGCGAATCCACTCGGCGTGGATGTCGTCGGTCCAGCGTGCGTCGACGAGACCGTCGAAGCCACATTGGACCAAGACATTGCGCAAATGGAAAGGGTAGAGGACGCAGGCATCATAGACCGCGACAGGCGGCTTAGAGGCCATGATTGACGATGAGATCCTCTGTGTCCTCGGCCAGCGCGTCGAGGCTTTTCTGGCGAGCATCGAGCTTGGCCTTGAGCGCGAGAACATCCTTCAATTTGGCTCGGCGGTGCTTGCCGACATAGCGGAAGGGCAGATCGCCGCGATCCATGCGCAGCACCACGAGAGGACGTGAGATGCCGAGGATGGTGGAGGCGTCGGTCGGGCTCAATTCCTGATCTTCCGTGAGCACGGCAACACGCTTGCCGCGCAACAGATGATCGAGGAGTGCTTCGACAGGCGCGAGAGCCGAGGCTGGGAGAGAAAGGGTTTGAAGTTGTCCACTTTGACGGCGAATCCGTAGTTCCAGTTGGTCGCCCTCCGCCAGATTTGGCATAGGCGCGACGGCCTTGCGGTCGCGATCCGACAATTTGGTAAATTGAAGAACATGGCTGGTCATGGCGAACACCTCTGACCATGTATATAGGGCAAGTCGCTCATAACTGCAATAACTGAAATATCTTCCCCTTCCATCTCCGATTTCTGGGTGCCATAGGAGCGCGCGGCGAACGAGCTCGACCCGCCAACTTCAAGCGTGGGTTACCGCCAACGGCAAGCGCTCCGCTTTCGATGTGATCGTGCAATGCAAAAGGGCCGCCTCTGGGCCGATTTGACCGGGATATAGCTTCACGCAGTCGAGATCGCCCGGGCGTTGGTTTCCTTTTAGGGCGTCTACGTCGCTGACCAAGGAGGCTGGTGTGGATCATGGCAGTCGCGGCATTTCGCCGTCGGCCACACGCCAGATCCACGGCGTCATCTCGGCTCTCGCGGCGATCATCTCATTCAGTGCAACGTCATAGTCTTCGTCGGCCTTCGTCGGAACGATGAACATGGCGATCGGCGCTGGCTTTGCCTCCGGTAAGGTCACGGAGGCAATCGGCTGGTCGCGCGAAAGATCGAACCGGAGTCCTTTCACGCTCCTTCGCTTCAGGCTTGAGAGCCGCTCCAGGAGACGCTGTTCATGGATGGTTTCGAACGGGATCCAGTTCTCGTTGACCACCATCAGCGCCACTTCCTCGACCGAAGCTATCCCCGCTCCCGAAATGCCGAACGTGGCGATGACGATGAGATGAAACCCCTCGTTGGATCGCCACAGTTCCAGTTCGGTTTCATATCGGGCATTCAACCGTTTCCACGCCCCCTCATCGAGCATGAAGGGGAAAGGCAGGTGGCGCACCAGCATCTTCTGGCCATCGCGCGCTGAGGAAAATTCCTTTACCTCTCCGACGGTCATCATCAGTTTCCGCGGACCGGGACCGGTTAACTGGGCGCCGGCCAACATAGCCGCACGCCGCGCTGAAATCCCCTCTTTGTCGTCCTGATGAAAGACTTCCGGGACAAACAAGATATCGCTGAGAGGGCCGCCGCGGACGATCATCTGCTTTGCCGCGTTCACCAGACTGCTGCGCACGCGCCCCCAGCCGCGTTTCCCGGCCCATAGCGAGGTCCATTCCGTCAGCTCCCCCATGTCCCAGAGATAGTGGAGCATCGCCCTGAGCGAGAGCTTCTTGGGCTCGCTTCGCACAATCTCCGACGGCTCCGAAGGCGATGTCGACGTCGATCGGCCCCCTCGTTTCGACAGCGAAAAATCGAGTTTCAGCGTTGCCGCACCGGTCGCCGCGTCGATTTGGATGGCGTTGCCGATCAACGGCCCGAGGCCGGATAGCTCATACGGCGGGTCGTAAGACGAGCAGCCGGGATCATGCTGCCGGCCTGAGAGCGGCATGCGTTTGATCAGGAATTGGCCATCCATCCGGGCAATGTACATCGGCACCGGCGGTTGCCGGCACTGGCAAAGTGGCCTGAGCTTCTGTTGGTAAGCGCGTTCGAGCTGCGGCAGAAACTCTGGAGAACTGTCGTCGAACGCCTGGTTGCCGATCAAAAACTGTCGCACGTCGTTCCTCCCTTGCCTGACCAAAGGCTGATCGAACCGTAAAAGGAAGGCGTAGCACGAGCTTCGCGGACTTTACTAGCGCAAAATAGTTAGTATGTAAATGTTACGGCCGCTGGGGCCGATTTCAACGCCATAGGCAGGAAAGAAGATACGTGCATTCCAGCCTCCAAAAATTAAAATTAACGATCATGATAATTAGAAGTCAACGGTGCGTTGATTAGACGTCAGCCCGTCAAAATGTAGAGACTGCGCCAGCATAAAGTGAGTTCTAATCGCGTGCTACCCAGCCCTTCGAGCCGGCCGGCGCTGAACCGCCAATCACCTTGCCGCCTTCCGACTGCCCGCTGGCTGCCGGCGTCTCTACATCGCAGCTGACGCCGATGCGGCCGGCCGGCACGTATCGAGGGATTGAGCTGCCGCGCCCAGGCGCTGGGGATCCTGCCGCTAGTGCTTGCCCCGGAGCTCGGCGACTTCAACGAGGATCTGCGCCGGCTCAGCCCGGAACGGCTCATCGCTAATCTCAGGGCGCAGCTCGTTCTGGGAAACGCTCTGGCCTTTCTGCCCGCATGATCGAGCCGGACGGGGAAGGTGAGGGCGTGAGGGCCTACAGGATGGCCGGTCTCTGCCGGTCGCCGCACGGGTAGGCGCCCGCCCGCGGGCCTGCCGAGAGGCGACCCTTACCATGCGGCGGGCGGGCCTTCAGCGGGTCGCTCAGGTTTCTTCCCCTGGCTTCCCGCCGCAATGACGACATGCTCTCGGTCATGCCGGCTGGCGTCGTCATCTTCCCCGGCTCCGGCATTGCCGGCAATCTGGCCGACAAGGCCCGCCGACTTGGCATCTCCGTTTGGCAAGCGGCGGGAGATGGCGCGTAAGCGCCATCTGTCCATACGGCTGAAGGAGATGCTTGTATTTCGTAAAAATTGTGTACACATTTGCCGTTGAAACGGAGCTTCGCCATGACCCAATCTCGGCAGCAGATACCATCTCCCCGCCGTGTCGGCGTGCGGGAATTTCGCGGCAACCTGACGTCTTTCCTCAAGCAGGTCGAAGACGGCCAGCGGTTCGTCCTGACGTCGCATCACAAGGTTGTCGCCGAAATCGGCCCGCCGTCAGCCGGCGTCGTCATGCGGAAACCAGGCGCGCTGCGCGGAAAGATCAAAGTTGCCGATGACTTCGATGGTCTGCCGGCGGATGTTTTGAAGTCCATGGAAGACGGGACGTGAGGCTGCTGCTCGATACACATGCCTTGCTGTGGTGGCTGAACGACGACGAGAAGCTAGGGAACCATGCGCGTCGCCATCGGCGATCCCGAGAATGATGTCCTCGTCAGTGCTGTCTCGCTTTGGGAAATCACTGTGAAGCTGCGCATCGGCAAACTTGATGCCGATATCGAAGAGATTGTTGCGATTTTGCCGGATCAAGGTTTCGACCGGCTGGATATCTCGGACGCGCATCTTATCGCTCTCGCTGCTCTTCCACTTCATCACCGCGATCCTTTCGATCATCTGCTCATGGCGCAAGCCGTGGCGGAGGGAGCGTATTTGGTTTCGGACGATCAAAATGTCGCGCTTTATGGCATTCCGTTTGTGACTTGCTCCGATCCTGTTGCCTTGTGATCTCACCGAGCTTGGCTCCGCGGATGAAGCCGGCTCAGATCGTTCCGGTTGCGTGTTTGCCAATGGCGATGTACCTGGCGACCCATCGGCGGCTCAGGTGCTTGGGAGCGGGCACGTTTGGGGAAGATCACTCATTCGACACCCGCGTGAACAGCTTCACCCGGGATTGGAGCACGGTCTGCAGACGGCAATGCGGTGCCGCGGCGACCTCGCCGATCAGCAGAAATGCTATCGAGGTGCTCACAGCCTGCCGCAGCCGGGAGCGGGCGAGGGATTATGTTGATCGACATGCGGGCGAAGCGTCCGTGGAGTGCGCGGCCAATATCCCCCAGTGCTTGGACCGGGGGGCCATGATGGTTTGTCGCAGCCTTCGATTGCCCCGAACCATTCCCGTTTTATGTCGCTCGTATAGACGACCGCCTGCTTTTGCGGCCAACCCCTGAAGGGGTAAGACTCGCCCGAAATTTTTGCAAAATTCGATTTCGGTTCGCTTGTCCTGGTGGAAAATAGAATTTTGCAAAATTTTCAGGCGAGCTGACCGCAGCAGGTCGGCCGTCTCTTCGTGCGCCATCGGGAATGGTCCCGAGCAACCGGAGACAACAACCATGGCCACCACGATCGCAACGCTCACGCAGAAGACCGACGGCATCCTCGAAGGCGTCTTCGCCACGATCCGGGTCAACGCCCCGATCGCCATCGTCCCAAATGCCAGCAAGGCAAGCGAAGAAGCGCCCGACTACCGCGTCATTCACCGCAAGACGGGCTTCGAGATCGGCGCCGCCTGGAACCGCATCGCGCGGCAGACCGGCGAGGAATACCTCTCAGTGAAGCTTGAGGCCCCCGAGATCGGTGTGATCTTCGGCAATCTCGCACCGGCACCCGGCGGCGATCCGAGCAAGAAGGTGATCCTCTGGAACAGCCCGAACTGAAGAACAAAGCGAGCGGCCCCGAGCAATCGGGGCCGGCTTCGTCGTATCTCAAGTTTTGCGCGCAATAGCGGGATTGAAAGCGGGCATCGAGCCCGCTTTCAATCCTCCTGTCGTGCCACACGAGACCAAGGACCCTGTCTGCCCAGATACTTGAAGTCTGCCGTGAGGCTCGTGCCGCCTCAAGGACTTCGCGGCCCCTCCAATTTTCAGCCGGCGCCCTGAAGGGCACCGTCAGAAAATCGGTTCCTCCGCTCGCCGGCTCCGCCGGTCGCTGACGCGATCCTTGACCCGGCCCGATCCTCACGACCCCGGGCGTCATCTTTCACATTTCAGGAGATGACGACGATGACGATTGCACTCGAAATTCAGGTTGAGGAACTGCGGGCCGAGCTCAGAAACGCCGATCCGGCTGAGCGCCGCCAGATCGAAGCGGAGCTGGAGATCGCTCGGGCCGAACTGAGGGTAGCGATCGCCGAGCAGGAGGGCGCCATCGACGCCGCGCCACCCTTCTGAGGGCGGCGTTTGCCTCCTCGCCTGGGCCGGCGCGCCGGATCGACCGGCGCGTCGACCCGAAGCTGCGCTTCACGCCGATAATCACCGGCAAGGACCAGGAAGACTTCCGCGGACAGCGCGGACCATGGGTTCCCGTCCGGCATTTGTGTTCGGCCTATAGCCGCGCGCCCGTTTTGATCGGAGAAGTTCGAGGAACATACGGACTGCATCCTCCTCTCTGTCGAAGTGATGCACCATGGCTTGTCCGATCGTTCCGATGCGTCCCCATCGCCGCGTCAGGCAAGGTGTGCCGAACAACGTCGGTTCGATTGCGAGCGCGTAGAAGCGCGCCATGTTTTTCGTCGCGTCCGTGCGTTCGATGTAGAGCTGATAGGGTTGAGTGAGCATGACGGAGAGTCGCCTCTTCCAGCTTTTGCGTCTAACGACACTTATGAATCGATCGGCCCACACCGATTCATTTTTGTGATGATCGTCGAAGCCGAAGATCATGGATTTGGGCGAGCCGGCCAATCGCCGGCCGGGTGCTATTCGCTCCGCTCACGGAGCCCGAACACCGTCTGCGCCTCCGGTCACGCCCCCTCTCGCGGAATGACGTGAGCGAATTGCCCAGCCGCGGGGCGGGGTTCTATCCTCGACACCTGCTGCCGGCTCACGCCGGAAACGGTCGCGTCCCCTTCGGGTCCGCGGGTCTCTTCTCTCTCTGACGTCCAATTTTACTCCAGCAAATCCGGCGTCAAGGACGGCGCGTCTCCCCCAATTTTTCCGCTGCTGCGTTTCACTGCGCTCTGGAAAAATCGGTTCCCCCGCTTGCGAGCCGCGTTCCGCGGTCCTTGACCCCTCTTTGCAACAGAGTGGCCGATCTCCGTCATCAAGATGAAGGAGATCACATTGTGACAACCGATCAGAACCTCATGCTCTACACCAAGCTTGCCGGCTTCCGGCTCGGGGTCCTGGCAAACCGCTTCGGCTGCGACAGCGATTTTTCGCGAGAGCTTCACGATCGCCTGGTTGAGGGGCTCGACGCGGCAATCGATCGGATCCGCGTCATCATGGAATTGGAACGAAGTGTTCTCATCGGGGAGGATGAATTCGCCGAATATCAGCTGGAGGGCGAGATCGAGATTTTCGGGCGCTTCACTATCAATCTGCTGGACGAACTCGAATTGATTACGACACGCGTGAATTCCGCGTCAACGGCGGCGATTGGATGAGCGCTTGGGCTGCCGACGACACTGGCGTCGATATCAACTATCCTGAGCTCGTTGCGCTGATTGCGGACGAACTCGGCTCGCTGGCGCCGATCATCAAGGATATCACGTTGGCAACTCGCATCCCGGTCTATGCGGGGCGCGCCGTTTGGTCATGGTGGTAGCAGCACCATCTCACATACTGAGAGGCGACAGACGAGGTTGCCTCTCAGTTGCCGATGGCCCTCAAGTGGGCCGAGGAAGGACGGCTGCGAAGTTTCACAACAATCGCAGTAATGTTGTAAATGCTGTAAATCCCAGCGATAGCAACAAGGAAGCCCATATGCCGAAGCCAAGCGGGACGTATTCAACCAGTGACCTCCCACGTAAATCCAGCGACATCATCGCCGAGGCGCTGCGTCATCCGGTGACGATCACCCAGCGGAACAAACCCCGGCTGGTTCTCCTCAATATCGAAGATTATCAGCAACTGATCAGGCAGGCAGGCCGACGCACCGTCGGCACTATCGAAACGATGCCCGACGAGCTTTTTGCCGAACTCGAAAACGCCGTCGACGCCTATGCCGGCGAGGACGAGGTGGGCCGCTCATAAAACCACGATCATAGCACGGGTTTGACGAAACGATTGACCTTAGCTGCCTCATCCATCTCCTTTCGCCGGAAGTAGATCGCCCGACCGCAGCGGATCGGACTATGCCCCTGGACGATGATGATCTGCTCGTCCTTCCTCATCGACTGGGTGATCTCGTGCGGCATGATCAGCGGCCGGCGCTGGAAGTTGACGTTCTCGGATCTCCTGGATGCATTGTTCTTCGTGTCCCAGCCGATGTTGCGGGAACTGCCCTTCACCTCCACCGTCATCTCGCCACATTGCGCAGAGACGTTGCGCGCCGTGTCAAGCGCTTTGATCGCTGCGTAAGAGGCGAAAGCGCAGCCATCGATCCATGACGTCGCGCCATCCTTCCCGAAATGCCGCTCCAACTGCCCGACCGATTGGTACATCAACATCATCGAGATGCCGTACTTGCGGCCGCGGTCGCGCGCCTCCTCGAGCACGCGCATGTAGCCAAGAAGATCGACCTCATCGAGCATGAACAGCGCCCGGCGCTGGAAGGCGCCGTCGGCCTGCACCATGGCGTTGATGAGCGAGCCGATGATCACACGAGCGATGCCCGGATAGGAGCGCAGGATCGATGCGGAGATGTTGAGGAAGACGTCCTTCTTGCCCGAAACGATATCACTCGATTTGAAGGCATTGCCGCAGACGAGCGCGGCATAGCTGTCGAGCGACAGCCACTGGGTATCCTTCGATGCTGTGGAATAGACGCCCGAAAACGTCTGCTCGGTCATGTTGGTGAAGACGCCGAGCGTTTCGCGGATGAAGGCCGAACCGGAATGCTCCTGAATGTCGCGCAGCATAGCGAGCACCGAGGGCTCCGGTTCGGAAACGATCTGGCGGAGACTGCGCAAGCTTCGCCGGCCCTCATATTCGGGCGAGAGCATCACATGGGCGAGCAGACCGGTCAGGAGGTTGTGCGCCTGGTTCTGGAAGTAGGATCCCGTCGAGCTTTCGAAGCGAAGGCTTTCCGACAGCAGCATATGCGCAATGCCGACGATGTCCTCTTCCTTTTGCTTGGATGCTTCGATCCCGTCGAGCACGTTGAAGCCCATGATCGGGTTCGTCGGATCGAGCACCATGACCTCGCGCTTGAGGGCGCCGGCTCGGTGTTCGGCCACCATTGGTGCGACCTCGGTGGAGGGATCGAGGCAGATCAACGGCCCGCTATAGCGCAGCGCCGTCGGGACGACGTTGCTGGTGGTCTTGTATCCGCCCGATCCTGCGAAAAACAGCATGTGGGTGGAATCGAAGTCCTGTTTGTAGGTCAGCAACGAGGCCTTGCCGCCTTGCCCCCAAGTCGCCGGATCGTTCGGATCGAAGGGCAGCTCATGGACGATTTCCTGGTCGACCCGGTAGCGCTCGCCGACGACGATCTCGCCATCGGGTGGAAAGAGCTTTGCAGCCGCGGACATCGAAAGCCAACCCGCGTCCCCGAAGATACCGCGCCTGGCGCGCGTCACCGGTTCGGACACGACGGTCGAGATGCGCGCGGCGACCGCCACGGCCATGAAGCCCATCAGCGCGCCGATGACGGCCACGAGATCCAGATAGGAAAGTGCCCGGCTCCATGAGACCGCGCCGCTCTCCACGGATGGGGCGAGCCGGCCATATTCGCGCAGTGCGTAGAAACCGGCCACAGCCAGAAAGCTGACGAGGCTCACTATGGCCACCGGCCTTCGCCGGTGCAGTGGCAGAGCCAATACCGTCAACAGCCCCGCGAGCGGCCCGAACAGAAGCGCCGGCAGGGGTGCGAAGCGCAGGAACCAATATTCCGTCTTGCCTGACATGACAGCGGCGAGTTCCTGCCACCGCCAGCCGACGACATAGGCACCAAAAGCAGTGCCGGCGATCGGCGCCAGAACGAGTAACAGGCTCGGGCGCGGTTTCCTTAGCGGGGTCATTCGGCCGCCTCCGCGATGCGTAGCGAACCGCCGTCGAGCTTGGAGATCTTGAACGCCTCCTCGCCGATATCGCGCAAGCGCCGATGCTCCGATGAACCCGGGGCGATCCTTGCCAATTCGAGAAAGCCGCCTAGTAGGAACGCCCGGTCGGCCTTTGAAATTCCCGCCTTGACGACGAGGCCGCCGAGCAAAAACTTTTCGCGCGCCTTGTGCCTACGATCAGCCGTCATGAGAAACCTCCGCCGGCGTTCCAGCGACGCCAGCTGCTGGTCGACGCGGCGAAACAGATGCGCCATCAGTCCCCTTCTTCTCTCCTTTGCGAAATCGCGCCGCGATCTCCTCGACGAGGCGATCGACCTCCTCGTCGGTGATCTCCATTTCCGCCAGGCCCGACTTCGTCGCGGCCCGCGCAAAGCGCTCGGCGGACTTGGCGATCATCGCGCGCCTGCGCTCGCGCAGCTTTTCGATCTGGGTGTCTATGTCGGTGATCGATGATTTTGTGGCCATCGGTGATTCATCCTTCCTGAAAATAACCTCAGCGGACAGATTATACTAACTAGAATAAAATAGTTAAATGGGCTATTTTCCATCAAGTCGAAAACGTCGCAGCCGGAATTCCGGCCGATGGCCGTGTTCCGGAAAAGCGGCATCGGCCCTTCGGTCCGATCTGTTCGAGGGCGCAATATACGTCGCTGTCGCGACGTGCTTGGGCCAGTCTGGAGACACCGGTGGCGATCATGTTCGTCAGAGCGCAGGTGATCAGCAGGGGATCGGGACGCAGCATCGTCTCGGCTGCCGCCTATCGCCATCGCGCCCGGATGATGGACGAGCAGGCCGGCACGTCGTTCAGCTACAGGGGCGGGGCGTCGGAGCTCATGCATGAGGAACTGGCGCTGCCGGGGCAGATACCCACCTGGCTCAGGGAGGCGATTGCCGGGCAACTCGTCGCCAAGGCGAGCGAGGCGCTGTGGAATGCGGTCGACGCTTTCGAGACGCGGGCGGATGCACAGCTCGCCCGCGAACTGATCATCGCGCTGCCGGAGGAGCTGACGCGGGCCGAGAATATCACGCTGGTGCGCGAATTCATCCGCGACAATCTCATCTCGAAAGGAATGATCGCCGACTGGGTCTATCACGACAAGGAGGGCAACCCGCACATCCACCTGATGACGACGCTCCGGCCGCTGACGGAGGAGGGGTTCGGGGCAAAGAAGGTTCCAGTGCTTGGTGAGGACGGCAAGCCGCTGCGTGTCGTCACGCCGGACCGCCCGAACGGCAAGATCGTCTACAAAGTCTGGGCGGGCGACAAGGAAACGATGAAGGCGTGGAAGATCGCCTGGGCGGAAACGGCCAACCGGCACTTGGCCCTTGCTGGGCATGACATCCGCCTCGACGGTCGCTCCTATGCCGAACAGGGCCTCGACGGCATCGCGCAAAAACATCTCGGGCCGGAGAAGGCGGCGCTGGCGAGGAAGGGCAGGGAGCTCCACTTCGCGCCGGCTGATCTCGCCCGGCGCCAGGAGATGGCCGATCGGCTGCTTTCAGAGCCGGAGCTTTTGCTGAAGCAGCTCGGCAATGAACGCTCTACCTTCGACGAGCGCGACATCGCCAGGGCGCTGCATCGTTATGTCGACGATCCCACCGATTTTGCCAACATCCGCGCCAGGCTGATGGCGTCGGACCAGCTGGTCATACTGAAGCCGCAGGAGATCGAGGCAGAGACAGGAAAGGTGTCGGAGCCCGCGATGTTTACGACGCGGGAGATGCTGCGCATCGAATACGACATGGCGCAGTCGGCGCGGGTTTTGTCGGAGCGCCGCGGCTTCGGTGTTTCCGAGCGGATTGTGACGGTGGCGATTGAACGCGTGGAGAGCATCGAGAGCGGCGATCCTAAGAATCCGTTTCGGCTCGATGCAGAGCAGGTCGATGCTGTCCGTCATGTCACCGGTGACGGTGACATTGCCGCTATTGTAGGCCTTGCCGGCGCCGGCAAATCGACGCTGCTTGCTGCCGCACGTCTTGCCTGGGAGAGCGAGGGACACCGGGTGATCGGTGCAGCCCTTGCCGGCAAGGCCGCGGAAGGGCTGCAAGACAGTTCCGGCATCAAGTCGCGGACGCTTGCCTCCTGGGAACTGGCCTGGGCCAATGGGCGCGACACGCTCCATCGCGGTGATGTGCTGGTGATCGACGAGGCCGGCATGGTGGCCTCGCAGCAGATGGCCCGTGTGCTGAAGATTGCCGAGGAGGCTGAGGTAAAGGTCGTGCTGGTCGGCGACGCGATGCAGTTGCAGCCGATCCAGGCCGGTGCTGCCTTCCGGGCAATTACCGAACGCATCGGCTTTGCAGAGCTTGCCGGCGTGCGCCGCCAGCGTGAGGCCTGGGCACGTAATGCCTCGCGGCTGTTTGCCCGCGGCGAGGTCGAGAAAGGCCTCGACGCCTATGCCCGGCATGGCCATCTGGTCGAGGCAGGGTCACGCGAGGAAACGATCGATCGCATCGTCTCCGACTGGGCTGCTGCGCGCAGAGAGGCAATAGAGCGATCAACGTCTGAGGGCGGGGATGGCCGCCTTCGCGGTGATGAACTGCTGGTGCTGGCCCACACCAACGACGATGTTCGCAAGTTGAACGAGGCGCTGCGATCGGTGATGACGCAGGAGGGAGCGCTCAGTGAAAGCCGCAGCTTCCGGAGCGAGCGGGGCGTACGGGAATTTGCCGCCGGCGATCGGATCATCTTCCTGGAGAACGCCCGCTTCCTTGAGCCGCGCGCCAAGCACTCCGGGCCACAGTATGTGAAGAACGGCATGCTCGGCACCGTTGTTTCCACCGGCGACAAGCGTGGAGATCCGCTGCTTTCGGTTCTGCTCGACAACGGCCGCAAGCTCGTCTTCAGCGAAGACAGCTATCGCCATGTCGATCACGGCTATGCCGCAACGATCCACAAATCGCAGGGTGCTACCGTCGATCGCACCTTCGTGCTGGCAACCGGGATGATGGACCAGCATCTGACCTATGTGTCGATGACGAGGCATCGCGACCGCGTCGATCTTTATGCGGCCAAAGAAGATTTTGCGGCAAAACCTGAATGGGGACGCAAGCCGCGTGTCGATCATGCCGCGGGTGTGACCGGCGAGCTTGTCGAAACCGGCGAAGCCAAATTCCGGCCCGATGACGAGGATGCCGACGACAGCCCTTATGCCGACGTCAGGGCCGACGGCGGAACCGTCTATCGGCTTTGGGGCGTGAGCCTGCCGAAGGCACTCGAGGAGGCCGGCATCCAGGAAGGCGACACCGTGACGCTCAGAAAGGATGGTGTCGAGCGGGTCAAGGTCCAGATTACCGTTGTCGACGAGGAGACAGGTCACAAGCGTTACGAGGAGAGGGAGGTCGATCGCAACGTCTGGACGGCCAGTCAGGTCGAGACCGCTAGCGCACGACAGGAGCGCATCGAGCGGGAAAGTCATCGGCCGGAACTCTTCAATCCGCTCGTCGAACGCTTGTCGCGCTCCGGTGCCAAGACGACGACGCTCGATTTTGAGAGCGAGGCCAGTTACCGCGCACACGCGAACGACTTCGCCCGGCGCCGCGGGCTCGATCATCTCTCGCTTGCCGCAGCCGAGATGGAGGAAAGCCTTACCCGGCGCTGGGCGTGGATTGCCGAGAAGAGGGAGCAGGTGGAAAAGCTCTGGGAGAGGGCAAGCGTGGCGCTCGGCTTTGCCATCGAGCGGGAACGGCGGGTCGCCTACAATGAAGAGCGGAGCCAGACGATGGTCGAAGCGACATCCAGTGACGCGCGAACTGCATCCCACTACGTCTCGGGCGCGAGCGCTGATGAAACACCCTATCTGATCCCGCCGGCCACGTCCTTTGTCAGCAGCGTCGAGGAGGATGCGCGGTTGGCGCAGCTTGCGTCGCCGGCCTGGACAGAGCGGGAGGTGATCCTGCGGCCACTGCTGCAGAAGATCTACCGGGATCCGGATGCAGCGCTCATCTCCCTGAATGCACTGGCGTCGGATATCGGAGTCGCACCCCGCAGGCTCGCCGACGACCTTGCCGCAGCCCCTGGTCGGCTTGGCCGGCTGCGTGGCTCCGAGCTGATCGTCGACGGACGCGCGGCGCGTGAAGAGCGCAATGTCGCTGTTGCGGCCGTGAAGGAACTGCTTCCGATGGCCCGTGCCCATGCGACCGAGTTCCGCAGGAACGCCGAACGGTTCGAACTGCGCGAGCAGACGCGCCGCGCGCATATGTCATTGTCGATCCCGGCGCTCTCCGAACGCGCGATGGCACGTCTTCTCGAGATCGAGGCGGTGCGCAGCCAGGGCGGGGACGATGCTTATAAGACGGCCTTTGCGCTCGCCGCCAAAGATCGATCGGTGGTGCAGGAGATCAAGGCGGTGAGCGAAGCTTTGACGGCCCGCTTTGGCTGGAGCGCATTTAGCGCGAAGGCGGATGTGATCGCTGAACGCAATATTGTCGAGCGCATGCCGGAGGACCTCACGGATGAATGGCGCGGAAAGCTGACCCGCTTGTTCGAAGCCGTGCGACGCTTTGCCGACGAGCAGCATCTTGCCGAACGTCGGGATCGCTCAAAGATCGTTGCCGGCGCCAGTGTCGATCTGAGGACAGAGACGGAGAAGGGGGTGGGGAAGGAGAACGTTCCCATTCCCCCTATGCTCGCCGCCGTCACCGAGTTCAAGGTCCCCGTTGACGACGAGGCGCGATCTCGGGCTCTTGCGTCGCCTCTCTACCGTCAGCAGCGTGCGGCACTGGCGAACGCGGCAACGACAATCTGGCGCGATCCGGCTGAAGTCGTCGGCAAGATCGAGGAACTTCTCCAGAAAGGTTTTGCCGCCGAGCGCATTGGAGCCGCGGTGACCAACAATCCCGCCGCCTATGGCGCCTTGCGTGGTTCGGATCGCCTGATGGACCGGATGCTGGCCTCCGGCCGAGAGCGGAAAGAGGCTGTGGCGGCCGTGCCGGAAGCTGCAGCGCGCCTGCGCGCGCTCGGTGCGGCCCACCTCAATGCCCTCGATGCCGAACGCCAGGCTATCACGGACGAACGGCGGCGCATGGCGGTTGCCATTCCAGCTCTTTCGAAAGCTGCGGAAGAGGCGTTGGCGCACCTGACGGTCGAGGTGAGCAAGGACAGCAGGAAGCTGAGTGTTTCCGCCGCTTCCCTCGATCCGGGCATTGGCCGGGAGTTTGCCGCTGTCAGCCGAGCGCTCGACGAGCGCTTTGGTCGCAATGCCCTCGTCCGAGGCGATAAGGCTATCGCCAACGTAGTGCCACCGACGCAGCGCGGAGCTTTCGCGGCGATGCAGGAGCGGCTGAAGGTCCTGCAGCAGACTGTCCGCCTGCAGAGCAGCGAGCAGATCATAGTGGAGCGGCGCCAAAGGGCTGCTAGCCGCGCTCGCGGCATCAACCTCTGAGACTCGAAGAAAAGCGGGGTGACGAAATGGTTGGTCGATGGGAAAAGCACTACGACCTGATTGTCCCGAGATCGATTTTCCTTTGGGTGGCGGAGCGGTCGAAGCTACTGTTCGTCCCTTCCGCAGCGGTCGTTGTGGAGGCGATTGCAGGTCTCACCAGATCGCGTGCTGTCTGCGTGAAGCCACTCTATAGCCCCCTCGGACACGGACGTGGCCAGAAACAAGCCTGCTTCCAACAGCGCGCGGATGCCACAGAATGTGACGAGGTCTCGCGCTGAGACCGTGAAGAACAGGCTTTCACTGGTCGGCCTTATGATCGCGCCTCCACCTTCGAAAGCTAGAAGCCTGTCAGGTCCCACGGCGACGAGGGATTGGTAGAAGTCCTCGATTTGCGTGCAGATCTTGTCGGCAACGTGCTGCGTGCGCGGAATAGCGACACACGCTTCGGCGACATGAACGCCCGTTGGAACATCTTCCTCACCCGCGATTGATGGCCCTCGTGGCAGGACCAGATGCGCGTTGCCCGGCGGGCTCAGCTTAACGAAGTGACGGACTTCGCCAATCGATTTCTTCATGCTGTTCCTGCCCGTTTGAAGAAAAAAGGCTTTTCGAGATGGCAAAGCGCTGAGGGCTGCTCAACGTGATGGAGCGCTTTCTGCTGACGCGAACGTTGTTCCAGTTGAGGCTCGTGAAGACGTGACGCAGTTGCACTCACGCGACGGTGACGATGAGGAGTCGCTAAAGGGTCCAGGATCGCCCCGATAGCCGCCTTGCGTCGGATTCCGGGTAAAGGCGGTAAGGAAGGTCCGCATAGACATATTCTGCCGGAATCGCGGGTGGGGACAGCTTCGATAGGAACAGGTCGAGATTCTGCTGACTGTTGCTGGAGACAAGCGTGTAGAAATTGCCGCTGTTCCAGGTGACGAATGAGTGTCCAAAGAACCGGCGTAGTGTTTCGCTCATCTCCGAAAGGGTGACTTCGTTTCGATCCATTCGCGTTAGCACCGTCTCTTCCTTCGCGCTAATATCTGACGCGCTGAAGAAGCGAGCTTTGAAGCTATGGTCCTTCTGGCGTTCCCGCCGCCGATATTCCTCGTCGTCTTCATGCCTGAACTTCTCGACGAACATGAAGAGCCCGTTGGTCTTGAGATGCTGCGAGACGAAACGGATCTGATCGAAGCGATTTGGCGAATACATCTGGAAAGTCGTGTCCTCGAGGATGATATCGAAACCGCTGCCAAACTTTCGGAGCTCCACGTCTTCTTGGACCCTTTGCGATGTCAAATGATGAAATGGTCCGTGAAAAAACATGGCATGAGGAGGAACGCCATAGGCATAGAAGCTTCTAAGGTTTTCGACGTTGGGACTGCATGACAGCGTTTCTATCCTGCCCTTGCCAAGTTCGCCGATCACACGGGCCATCGTCCCCTCGGCTGTACCTAGCGTGTAGAGTTGCAGTTGACCCTTTCTGGCCCGCGCGTATTTGAGGATCGCGCTGCCTAAACGGCACTCTTCTTCGAGCCGGTAGGGTATGCTGCTCAAGTAGTGCTTATCAAACGGACCTTGGCGCAGCGGATGAAGGGCTGAAAAGCGCCTGAACGTCATGTCCACTGGGAACAAGCGGCGATCGAGCTCAGGCGGACGGATAGGCATTCCGGCCTCACCGGATGCGGTCGTCGAAAAAAACTCAGTAAGCTCGTTAAGACGAGGGGCGCGGTCGCACTCCTCAATGAAGTCGGCAAATTCACGCATGCGAAAGCCTGCCTTTCTCTCGCACCATCGCGTTTTTGGGATTCAGGAGGAAATCGCGCATCCCGAAAAGATTGTGCCGTCAGCGATGATGTCGGCAGAAGATGATCGCGAACATCATGTTTTCGCATCCACGATTTTGATTGGTTTTCATGAAATTGACATGAAATTCGACCTGAGGTTAAAGCCTGGCTTGTTGACAACTTGGGGTGAGGTAGGGTCGCTACCACGCCGGTTTTTCAAGGGAGCAGCTGTCGAGTGGGGATCATTCCATCAATTCACCCCGAGAGGATGAAGAAGTCACAAGGGGAGATCATCCTTCACCAGCAAGGCCATTGGAGCCATGCCCGCGCAGATGTCGTTCGCCGGCGCAGTCTCGGGCGACAGGTTATCGACGTTGTCGCGGATGACCACCTGATCTTCCTCAACATAAGGGGTACGGCGGCATCCGGCGAAAACTTTCTGGACGGACGAAGAGTCGAGTTCAGTCCGCGTCCAGACGGCTCGCTTGTTTACATTCCGCCCGGTTGCCATTGGAGCGGTTGGGATGAAGGGGATGCTGAGGGTTGTTATCTTATGATAACCGTGACGCAGGATTTTTTTTCAAACCTCACGACTAAGCTGCCGCGCGTCGGCACCTTGCGTCCGGAGCTTGGATTTAGAGATCTGCCGATCCAATGCTTGGCGCGGCAGATTGCCGGAGAACTTTCACACGACGATTCCATGGGGAGTGTGATCGTGGAAGGGCATCTCGCGGCTATCTTCGGACTTCTGCAGCGCCGCTCCGGCACATCTGGCAGATTGTCTCGAGGAGGATTGTCGCCTACCGTTCTCAAGCGCGTGATAGGGCGGATTGAAGCTCACATCGATCGACCTCCAAGCGTGCGCGCTCTGGCTGAAGAGGCGGGATTGACCTACGAGCATTTTTCCCGCGCTTTCAAGCAGTCGCAAGGCTCGACGCCCTATGGCTTCTATAACCAACGCCGTCTTGAACGCGTGACCGACCTTCTCCGCACGACTGCGATCAGCGTGACCGAGATCGCCATCGCCTGTGGCTACTCCAGCGGGAGCCACCTCTCGACCAGATTTCGCCGCGAAACCGGCTTTTCACCGGCTGAGTATCGGGCGCTCTGGAAGGGATAACCCGGTTCTGACCAAGAGAAAATATCAAATTCATGAAAGCCCTCGGCTGCCGAGACGACTAGCATGTCCTCACGAACCAATCCAGCAGGGAGCGTGGATGAAGTGGGTATATCGGTCGGCGGCCTGATTGGGCGGTATTCCGCCCGCCACATCTATCTCTTCGGCGTTGTGGCTTCCGCAGCTGGGCGCAATGCATATTTCGTGATGGTGGCTTGGATCGCGGTCGATGTCAGCGGTAGCGCGAGCGCTCTTGCTATCCTTTTGGCGCTCGGCAGTGCCGCCGAATTGTTGACAAGCAATGTCGGCGGCGCCCTTGTTGATCGATTCGACCGCCGTCTCGTTTGTATCGGCTGCGATTTGTCCAGGTTGCTGCTAATGGTGATGACCGGACTTGCTTTCTTGTTCTGCGACCCGCTCATTGTTCTTTACGCATCGTGGACGATCTTCGCGATTATCGACAGAACTTGTTCAACCGCGCTGCAAGCCATCATCCCGTCTCTCGTACCCCCAGAGAACCTTGGTTCGTTCAACTCGGTGTCTTATATCGCCATGCAGGCAGGTAATTTGATCGCCGCCATCGTGACTGGGTTCACCCTCGCCGCCATCCGGGTGGATCTGACGCCGATCCTGCCGAGCGCTTTTTTCAGTCTGTCGCTGTTGGGGTGGTTGGCTATGCTGGGCCAACAGCGGAACTCCTTCCCTCGACGCGGCTCGAAGAGCGAAAGCATCCGTTGCCTTGATCTCATGCCGACGACCTTCTCCTTTCACCCCCTGAAGACCCTCGCTGTCATGTACGCGCTGATCTATGCCATGGGCATGCTTGTTTCCGTACTCGGCTCCGCATACGTCATTCGTGAACTCGAGGGGTCAGCGCTGCAGTTCGGTTATCTCGAGGCGGCCTGGGCTCTAGGTTCGATTGCAGGCTGTGCGGCCTTGCTTTTTGGAAGCGTAGTTTCGCGACGGCAGAGAGTCCTTTTCCATTCGGCGCTCGAGGGCGTTGTTCTTTCCGGTTTTTTTGCTTTCCAAAGCCTTCCATCCGCACTTGTCCAAATGATGGTTCTGGGCTTGAGCTACAATATCGCGCGGGTTCTGATCGATGTACGGATTCAATCGACTGTTCCGGCCGGCATGCTGGGGCGGGTGCGAAGCCAAGTCCACACGATCTGTGTTGCGATCGGGCTTTTCGCGTATGGCATCATCAGCGCCATCGGGGATGCAATTCTACCTTCGGAGATTTTCGGACTCTTCGGGTCGTTGATGGTTGCCGTCGCGCTCTTCTTTCGTTTCAGAATGGATAGAGGAGAGCCGCTTGAACGCCGGCTCGTCTGAGGATGGAGACATTGATCGACAAGGAGCTGGTCTCAAAAGAAGAGGTTTTGGCCCTCATTTTTGAACTATTTCCGTGGATGCGTCAGTTTGGCGTGGGATCGTTGAACGACTACGCAAAGGCGGTATTTTCCGTTGAGTCCAATCAATCAGAATGCGCCGCGAGAAGGCACGCCATGTCGCTGTTGCGGTCGTGGGTCGGAACCGTCGCGCAATGTCGAGGTTTTTCGGCAGGCGCGGTATCGAGATTTCAAAGGGAAATCGAAGCCGCTCCGGTGCTTCAGAGCGGTCCCCACCTCCACCTGTTGATCGAGCCAGACGCATTCTACACCCATTTGTTCTCCCTGATGGGGCTCCGCGCCCGTGGCAGGAAATGTTATATCTCCTATGCCTGTTCGACGGTGAAGTTCGTAGAGCGGGGCCGCAAGGGTCCAGCCTGGCTGCAGATCAATGGCGATGCGGTCAATGTCTTCGGCTTGTCGCGCAGCAAGATGATCCCCTACAGTATACTCGGTAGAAATAGCAGCTATCGCTTCCACCTCCAGAATGTCGATAGGCCCGGTCCTGACTTGGAAGCAGTTTCGTGCTTGCGAGAACTTTTGCCTGCCGACGAATTCCAGTCCGCGGCAGAAGCAATCAAGGCAGCAAATCTTTGCCTCTGGAAGCGGTATTTTGACAGCCAAGTCGACTTTCTTCAGCTTGACGATAGCGACGTTGCCGATCTGGTCGCGGATCATCTTTCCGACGACAGATCCTGGCTGCGAACTTCACTGGTCGAGGACACAGCATTCGCCATGCGGCTCCTCGTCTGCATCGATCAACTCGCGGATACGGCTTGGCGAGGCTGGCTGAAAAATTCGACCCACTTCTTTTGGGGCTGCATAGAAGGGCGGCTCTTTCCACTTTGGCTGGATGGCGCCGTTCTCCGATCTAAAGGGGCGGAAGATATCCGCGTCAAATTTTCGCCGGCAAGTCTTGTTGAAGCCCTGAAGGCGGGCCGGATCGTGCCGAACCTTCTGCTGATGTTCATCGTGACATCGCTCCTGCCTGGTGTGCGCGTCTTGGGGGGAAGTCGACATGCAGTCTATTATCCTTTGATGCGCTGGGCGCTCTGCGAGGCTTTGAAGAACAACAATCGCGACCCGCAGCTTCTCAACACACTGTCAAAAGACGAACGCCCAGGGGTTTGGGGCCATCGGGTCATCTCCTCGCCATGCGAGCCGTTTTCGATGCTGAATCAGCTCGGCCAGGGCGGCATCTCGACGCTTCTCGATCGCTTTGGCGAGAAAAGCATTGTCGAAGCCTGCGGACCCTTTTCGAGTTTCACGCAGGATCCCTTGTGGGCAGAGCTAACGGCGGCCTACTCCTTTGGGAGGATAGGCAGGAATTGCCCGCAATGGGTATTTTGCTGATCGCATTGCGATAGCCCTTTCGATCATTCGCTGCCGAAGGACAACTAACGGGGTCTCGGGACGTACGCCTACGTGTAGGGCGAAGCTATTGAATCTTGTGAAGAATTCGGTTGAACGCCGCGCGGATTTCAACTATTCTTTTTGATGAGGCAGTACGCGCTGCCTTGGGGATTAGAACCCCCTACGAGCGGTTGGTGCCGGCCGATACGGCACCAAACTCCTTGACCTTCGGTCGAGGAGCCTGTGGCGTATGTCCAGGTTCCTCGGAACTAAAGGCCATAGGGCCGTCTCGTACGGTGTTCTAACTCCCCGATCAGTGGGTTGAGCGAGTTATTCCGCGGGGGCGTACCGCGTGAAACTCTCCACACGGGGTGTAGTCCATGAATCATTTTACAGCAGCCCTTCAAGTCCGATCGTCGAGGCGAGCGCGGGCCGCGCAGAATATTGCGCGTGCGTCGGTGCATCCGGTAGACCTGCATGTCGGGCAGCAGATCCGTATTCGCCGGTTGCAATCGAATGTATCGCTGGGCGATCTTGGCGCCGGCATCGGCGTCAGCTTGCAGCAGGTTCAGAAATATGAAAGCGGCAAGAACCGCGTTAGCGCTTCCATGCTCTATGAGCTTGCCAATTGCCTCAAAATTTCTGTTTCGATGTTTTTCGAAGGCCTCCCAGATCCCGAAAGCTTTCAGGACCAACAACTCACGACGGAGATTGATGAGAGGATTGCTTACATTTCCACCGCGGAAGGACGACGGCTGGTAGAAGACGTTTTGCTCCTTTCCCCACGTGTGCGCAGTCGCGTCGTCGCCCTCGTCAGCTCGATTGTCGACGAAGAGACGCCTGAAAAGACTGATTTTGATCGCTAGGAGAACAACAGGAAAAGGCGGCAGGAGAGCCAGCCAGTCGTTGACTTTGGGTAACCGTCTGCCGCGCGTTCTGCTTTCGCATCTACAAGGCGATCCGCCCGATGTCATTCTCCCGAGATAGCACTGTGCCAAAACCGGCACTGCGGTCGGCAAGATCGTCAAGGATATCTGCCGCCATTCTGCCACCGGCAAGCACAGGGAAGGGGAGGCGATCGTGTGCAGGATTGGATAAAGCCTCGGTTCCCCCGATCACAATCGGGCGCAAGCGGATATTCTCCAGCCGTCCGCTAGATTCAAAATTGCAGGTCGCGATGACGCTTCTCCACACCTCCGGCGGGCTCCATTCCTGTTCGTCCTTTTCCGTATGGAAGAGGAAGTTGCCAAGGCCGTAGAAAATTGGCGTATTCCGATATATCTCGACCGCTTGAAGGACCGGAGCGCCATGGCTGACAAAGAGGCCTGCGCCCGCGTTCACGCAATCGTGCGCAAATTCCCGGACCCAGGCGGGGACTTGCTGCCAGTTCGGCTCCCAATGGTGATGATGCAAATACACGATGACGAATGTATCGCGGCCCGCTTCTTCCGCAATCGCCGAAAGGTGAGCCGAGGCGCTGTGCCGGTCCACCACGATGCGGCGAGCCGTCTCATCTGATCTGCAAAACACGGTTCCATAGAAATCAATTTCGTCTTGGCCATGAAGATCAGGCGGATCCTCCGGCTGGGCATAATTCGCGCGCTCCAAGGGCGAACTTAGAAGACGCTCCTGGATGGAGCGAAGCAAGTCGAATGTTCCCGCTTCCAAGTCAAATACCCTGGAGACTTTCAGACTATTGATGCCGGGCCTTGCTATCCTGCCCTCAGTTGCGTCCTCAGCGTACATGAAAGACGGGCCTGGCCCAGCGTCCATGGCAATCAGCGCAACATTTCGGGATCCGAACGTCATTTTCTGTGCCGTGGAAGCGTGATGCTTGTTGTGGCCGATGCCGGCATGCAGGAAATTGTGTGCCGCAACCTCCTCCAGCGTCGAGAGGATCCCCGGCGGTCCAAGATCGAAAGCATGGTTGTTTGCCAGAGCCAGGCTATTGAAACCGAGCTCCTTCAACGCCGCCAAGACATCCGGCGCTGCAGCGCCGAAATAGCTGCCTTTGAGCGGCCATCCACCATGACGACCATAGATAGTCGTCTCGAGATTGGTGAAGGCAACATCGCTTGCTTTGAGGATCTCGGCGATCTCAGCGAGCCGTGGATCGCCGATCGCTCGAAGATCATGACGGATGAGCGACTGGCCGGTGACAGCAATGGAAAAGGGTGCGGACATATGGTCTACCTTCGATCTTTGGGACTGCCGACTGCTCACGCGCTATGGCTTCGGGGGAAATGCGTGTCGTAGAGCCAGTGTCTAGTTCGATGTCTGCGGCGAAACATCGATCTTGAACCATTGCTCGCTCAGCCGCTTCAGGGTTCCGTCGCTCGTGGCGGCCTCGATGGCGCTATCGAATGCCGCAACCAGTTCGCCGTCGTCTTGCCGAAGCCCGACGCCGACACCCGGGCCCCACAGGCCACCGGAGAGCCGCGGGCCGTAGAGCGTTGCAATCCCGCCATCCGTGCTGTCGAGGAAGGCTTTCCAGGTGAAATAGTCGGCAAGGCCGCCATCGATGCGCTCAGCCACGAGATCGAGATGCATGTTGTCCTGGGAATCGTAGCTCCTGATCGTCGCGACCTTTCCGAACAGTTCATTGAGCACTGCTTCCGAATTCGATGATCGCAATACGCCCAAAGTTCTGCCGTTGAGAGCGGCTCGAAGCTCCTCGATCTTTGCCTGCTTTTCAGGGTCGATAGTTGTGAGGTCGAGCTCGGCCAACGTATCCGTGGGCGGAAGATTGAGATCTTTGCGTATGACAACTTGGTTGAAACCTCCGGCGTAGGGCTTGGAAAAAGCGATAGATTTCTTCCGCTTCTCAGTTATCGCCATCCCCGACATGATGGCATCGAACTTTCCAACGGTGAGCGCCGGTATGATTCCGTCCCAGTCCTGAGGCACGAAAGTGCACTCGAACTTCATCCTCCGGCAAAGATCGCGGCCGACGTCGATGTCAAAGCCGGCGAGCTCCCCTTGGGGGGTGATGGCATTCCAGGGCGGCGAAGCACCTTCAGAGGCGATTGTCAGTGTCTTCCTGTCCATTGCTCCCGCGTTGTTGGCGCAGACGACAAGAGACAGGGCAAGCAGAAGTGTTCGTTTCACGACGATGTTCCTTTCATTGCTGAGTTTGATTGTTGGCGTCCGGGATGTGGGCTGGCGTCAAGTTTCAGCCGAGGCGAGAGGCGGCTTTCCGTTCGCTCTTCGAGGTACAGGTTGCGCCGGCGGTGGACGGTTTGCCGTCGGCGTCCAACGCGTCTCCAGCATCTGGAAACCTTGCGTGATCAAGAGGGTAAGCAGCAGATAGAAAGCCCCCGCGGCAATGAAGACCTCGTATGGGGCGAATGTCTCCGACACCAGCTGTCGGGCGAGCCCGGTCACCTCAAGCAGCGTGATGGTGCTTGCGAGGGAGCTTGCCTTCAGCATTCCAACCACCTCATTTGCATAGGCGGGAAGAGCGATCCTGAGGGTCAAAGGGAACACGATAAGACGGGCAGTGTGGAAACGGGAAAGGCCCAAGGCTTTGGCCGCTTCAATCTGCCCACGCGGGACCGCCTGGATCCCGCCGCGCAGAACTTCTGTCGTATGGGCGGCGCTGTTCAGGGTGAAAGCAATGAAGGCGCACCAGAATGGCTCTCGCATCACGGCCCATAGAAAGCTTTGGCGGACGAGGGGAAGCTGGCCAATCCCGTAGTAAATCAGGAAAAGCTGAACCAGAAGTGGCGTGCCGCGGAACGCATAGGTATATGCCAGCACGGGCGCGGAAGCCCACGGATTTGATGATGCCCGTAGGAAGGCGAGCGGGACCGAGACGGCGAAGCCTGCGGCAAGCGATGCGAATGTCAGAACCAGAGTGAGAAGAAGGCCGCGGGGAAGGGTGAGAAACGCTTCAAGCGCGATGGTCATGCTCATTGCCTCAACCTTTCATCGCCGGGAGCGAATAGCGGCGCTCCAATAACCGGAACGAAAGAAGCGACAGGCTTGTGAGGGCGAGGTAGATTGCAGACGCTGCGAGATAGAAGGGGAGCGGAGCGCGCAGTGAGCCCGCGCCAATATAGGCGACGCGCATGACGTCCGTCAGCCCGACGACAGAAATCAGCGATGTATCCTTTATCAAGGAGATGCAAAGGTTACAGAATGCCGGCAGAGCAATCGGGATCATCTGGGGAATGATGATCAGAAACCAAATCTGCGCGTTCGAAAGCCCGAGCGCCGCTGCAGCCTCTCGTTGGCCTGGTGCAACCGCGTTGATCGCACCACGGAATATTTCCGCGGCGTACCCACTGAACACGACGGTCAGTGCCGCGACACCGGCCGCAAATGCATTAATCTCGATGTAGCCACCGGCAATCGCGCTCAAAAGGGCGGTTCCGCCGAAATACGTTAGGAGGATGATCAGAAGTTCCGGAACACCCCGGATGATGCCCGTGTAGCCCCGCATGCACGATGAAACCGACTTGCGGGTCGAGTTGCGGAGAACGGCAATAAGCAAACCTAATAGGGTCCCGAAAGCGCAGCTCAAGGCAAACACTAAAAGTGTGTTTTTCAATCCAGATAAAAATTGATCTACAAATGCGTACAATGAAAGTCTCCAATATTCTAGCGAGCGCACCGAAATCGGAAAGGTATTCTCCCGACATATACTAAGAGCTTGCCGAGATTTAACCGAGGGTAGATTGGATTTATTAGCTTAACCAGCGCTCTAAGTTTGGCGTATGTCAAAAATATACTTTGACTTGCCGCCGTCAATTTATAAGATTCAGGAAGTTTTGATAAGCGCAACTTATGAGGCGCGTCGCTCGACCACGATTGAGATTCCCGGCCATGGAAATCACCGACTCCGGAGTGAAGATCCGCCACCTTCAAATATTGCGGGAGGTTATGCGCGCCGGCTCGGAAAGGCTCGCAGCGCAGATGTTGCGAATAACCCAGCCGGCGGTCAGCCAAAACATCAAGCAGCTAGAGGAGACTGTCGGCTTCGCGCTCTTCCGCCGGGAAAACAACAGGTTGATCCCCACCGTCAAGGCATGGGAATTTCTGCGCACAATCGACGCGGCGTTTGCCGGACTTGATCGGATCGGACCGTCAATCGACTTCCTGCGGAACAACGATACGCGAATGATCGGCATCGCGGCGCCAAGCACTTTTTCCTTCGCGACCTTGCCGAAAGTGGTCAAAAGGATTCGGGAGAGAAGCCGCTCTTACGCCGTTCAGGTGAAAACAGGCACGTATGAGCAGATTGCAGATCATGTGTTAAACGGCCGCTCGGATCTTGGCATCTCCCGATTGCCTATTGATGAGCGCATTCTTGATTGGGTGCCGGTCGGCTCGGCCACCAACGTATGTCTTTTTCCGGTCAACCATCGATTTGCGGCACAGCAGCTTGTCACTGCCGAAGATCTTGCCGGTGAGGCGATCATTGATATCGACCCGCAATTTGCCTCTCACCAAATGAGCGTCAATGCCCTTCGGTATATGGGAACCGCTCCTGACATCGCCGTGGAATATGACGCCAATGGCCACGACATCGGCTATGTCATGGCAGGGATCGGCGTTTCGATTACGAACGAGATCATCGCGAGAGAATATGCTGACTTCGGCGTCGCGTTCCGCCGATTTCATCCAGGGGCAATATATCACTACGTCGTCGTTTGGCAAAAAGATCGAAAGCTGAGTGATAGCCTAAGATTTGCATTGGAAGAGATAGTCGCGGCTTTGACAGATCGGGCTGCTTGACGATCGCATCGAGGTATGACCCTCGTACCGGAAAACAGATGTTGCGAGTTCATGCTGAACCGCGAGTTGTGCGCGTAAGCTTAGAGCGGGATGATTTTAGGTAGACCCGTGAGAAGGATTCCCTATGACGCAAATCAGATTCATCCTTCTGGCCGGTCAGGAGGCTGAGCTGGATGGCGAGACCTGTTTCGAATAACCGCGAGAAGTTGTAGAAGCGGTGATACAGGAGGGGTGTGGTGCCGGGCGGCGTCCAAGCGCTTCCGCATTGGCATCAGCATCGCGATCGATTGGGTGCGGCGCGTGACGCGACGGACAGCGCAGCCCGGCAGGATGAGTAGCCACAAGCCGCGAACGGCGGTGGCTTACCTAAGCCACCGAGCAGATAGTTGCGCCATATCGTAGAAGAACATCGCGACAATCGGAACTGCGTCGGTTGGCAGAAGCGGACCGGTTGTTTGTGCGATCATTGGTGCCATGTTCTCTTTAAGTGATTCTGCAGTTATCTTAAAATGGCGGATGACACTTCAATTGGACGCAATATCGACTAGAGCAAATCCTGTTCAATCCGGGTCATATCCAGCAGCCCTGAAGTAGTTTGCGCATTCTGTCGGCGTGAAGCGGAGCATCAATGCGCCTAGGACGTCCCATAGAGCATCGATCTTTCGTTCCGCGCCCTCCGTGGTTGACTGCGGCCCCTAAACCGGGACCGCGTGCCGGTGGTGACGGAAGCTATGAGATCACATGCTCAATGCGCTCGAGGTGGTGCTGAGGCACGATCTGAAGGGGTTCCTCGGCCGCTGCGATTTCCTCGACCGTAAGTCCGGTGGCGATGGCCAGGTCCTCAAGGCTGTAGCCCTTCGCAATCCTGGCTTCGCGGCGACGAGCGGCTGCGGAGGTGTTGTCGGCGGTAGCAAATTGATCCATTCCAAACTCCAAATCACGTTGATGTAGCGGCTGAGGGGGATCTGTCCCCGATGGGTTGGCTCCTTCGTGGTGCCGACTCGGTCAGAGGTTAGCCGCAACCTGCCGAGCCG
This sequence comes from Rhizobium sp. PRIMUS64, assembly GCF_023006465.1. Lineage (NCBI taxonomy): Bacteria > Pseudomonadati > Pseudomonadota > Alphaproteobacteria > Hyphomicrobiales > Rhizobiaceae > Rhizobium > Rhizobium sp. PRIMUS64. Next base: position 73,681 of record NZ_JALBGX010000007.1, read on the forward strand.
CTTGGTTTCTCTTCGCAGACGCTCTTGCGTGGCTTCCGCCGCGATCTTGTTCTGCGTTCGGATGCCGAGCGCTCCTGCATTAGCGCTGTTGTTCTAGTCCTGCTTTCTATGACAATCAATCCATGGGTTTGCTCATAGGCACACGACGAGCCGTACCAACTGCCTGGGAAGAATTGTCCGCTACTGATTAACTGCGGTCGCAGATATGCCTTGCGCGATCTCATCGTCGAAGTGAACCATCTCGCCCGAGGCCATGTGCAGCGCGTCCGCGACATCGCCGAAGCGCGCCTCACCATAACGGAGGCCGGAACTTATTGAATCGGCGCCCGTTCGTAAGGACCGACATTAGGAGGATCTCACCATGGCAACGACATCCAAAGCCCGCAGCCAGGATCGTGCTCGCGTCGCAGGTGGTCAGGATCACGAGGTGAAGTACGAAGCCCGGAAGGAAGGCATTTCCAAGGAAGCGGTGAAGAAGACCGTGAAGAACGTAGGCAACAGTCGCAAGAAGGTCGAAGCCGAACTCGACCGGCACTAATCCGGGTTGGAGAGTTCAACCGTGAGGGTCCGCAGCCATAAAGTCAGCGGCGGAAACAGCCGCTGAAAGTCTGGCTCCGACGGATCATAACGCTGCGGCGGAAGGCGCCTGACTGCAGGAGTTGACGACCCCGCAGGAAGCGTTTCGGAGCAAGGCTATCGAAGCTGCGGGATACAGCGCCGTCGAGCAAAGCCAAAAGTATTGGGACGCCGGAGCGTTTCTTGCAAAGGGGCGGAGCCGCATCGCATGAGGAAGGGGCTGGCGAGCGAACCCAACGAGCTCCAAAGTCGCGATACGCGACGGCGTCGGCTGACTTTACCTGCAGAACAGAATTCAGAGGCCGACAGACCGTGGGGCACCGCGTGCGGACGCCGGTCCCGACCGGTTCGTTCAATCGACTTCTAGAAGCTGCCATCCCGTTTTTGGGACCGGCCAGCATCGTCGATCTTCTCGTGCTCACTGCGCTGAATAGGAAGCGCGGTCGGTATTAAGCCATTCTCCCGTAACGCCAAAGGCGAGCGGCGGAGCGCCGATCAATCGCCCGAGTCGGGTCTCCAGTGTTTGAAACGATGCTCAGGGAAGCGGTCGACGTGAACCTCGCTTAAATCCTGCGGAGTATTCCATTGCCGACATGCCAGTCGATCAGATCCCGAAACAGGCTTAGCGAGTGCCACGTGCATCGTCGTCCCGATGTGGACTGTAGACTAGCTTCCTGCATAGGGCGATGCGATCCTGAGTTGCGTTCATGTGTCCTCTCCTTCGCGACGGAGAGACCCTAAGCTATGCCGACTAGGCGGCCGCTATGGTGCCGGAAACGTTGGCAAAGTCGGTTAATCGGCATAGTTTGCTGGTCAGCATAAACGTGCTTTTGCCGCGCGCGGCAAAATGCAGTTTGAAGCAGCGTCGCGATCGTCGCCCAAGTCCTGCCGCCGCCTTCCGAGCCGGGTTCATAATGCCGGATTTCCGACGTTTGAAGCAAGGGTCACCTATCCCTTCCATCCACTGGTTGACCAAACCGTCTTGGTAACCGGCAGCCATGAGCACGAAGGCGTTCACTATCTGCTCATTCTGGCACACGGTGGTTCATTTCAAATTCCGGCATGGATGTTTGATCCTGCGGCAAGTTCGATCGAGATCGTAGCTGCGCCGCGCCTTTCGGCAACCAAACTCGTTGAACTGCGCGCCAAGCTTTGTTGCCTGACTATTCCGTTGCGGTCGCTGCGGTCGCCGATTGCACATTCAATACTCCGGGAAAGGCGGCAATACGCAGCGATATGTTTGTCGCGGCACGTTCGGCGCCACGGCGGTCGGCAACTGTATCGGGTTCGGCGGCATGCGGGTCGATCGGGCCGTGGCGCAGGAGGTGCTCGAGCGATTGCAACCTCTGGGAATCGAGGCGGCCTTGCGGGCAATGGAGGCGCACACGCAGCGTCATAGCGACAATCAACAGCAACTCGAGAACTTAATCAAGCAAGCACAATACGAGGCTGCCAGGGCGCGCCGCCAGTATGATGCTGTCGATCCGGGCAATCGGTTGGTCGCCGGCGAACTGGAGCGGCGCTGGAATGAGAAGCTGATCCTATTGCGTGATCTCGAGGTCCAGTTCGAGATGCTCTCGACCGACCGTAACACGCCTGCTTTATCGGCCGACGACCGTACAAGATTGATGATGCTCGGTAGCGATCTATAGTAAGGCATGGGACAGGTCCCGACGCGTCTAACGCGAAAAGATCATTCGGCTGCTGATCAAAGAAATCATTGTCGATACCGTTGACGACACATTGGCGCTCGTCATTCATTGGCAGGGTGGCGATCACACCCGGATGACGGTGAAGAAAAACAAGATCGGCCAGACCCGCTGGGCAGTTAAGGCTGATGTTGTCGATCTCGTTCGCAACTTGGCGAGGCAGTTGCCCGATTTGTCGATCGCAGCGATCTTGAATCGATCCGGCAAGCGGACAGGGCATGGCGCCAGCTGGACGCGAAGCCACGTCTGCAGTCTTCGCAACATCCACGGCATCTCCGTCTATCGAGAAGGTGAACGGGCCGAACGCGGTGAGAGAACCCTCGACGAGGCCGCCGACATTCTAAAGGTGAGTCGAGCTACCGCCTACCGGATGGTCAGCAGCGGTGTCCTTCCCGCTCGCCAGTTATGCACCGGAGCGCCGTGGATCATCCAGCTTTACATTTCTCGCAAATGTCGGGCATCCGCCACTTTTGTCAGGTTTGTCGTGATTGGAACGTTTTGTTCGCCGGTCTCTCCGTCAAATACACATCAACCTGCCCTCAACCCGCCCATTGATAAAAGAAAATCATCTTCTTGGCGCGTCGGAGCAGTTGGCATGGTGTTTGCTGATCCCTGGTTACAAGCGGCAGAAAGCAGTCTGCATTATGCCGGTTCATGAAACGAACGGAACGGAGGCCACCTGACCGTTCGTCATCGGATCCGCGTTCTACCAAGCGGCCATGCATAGTCCGCCGGCGGAAGGGTCAATCCCGATGTCACAGCTTGCAACCAACTCAAAGAGAAGGAAAATGCAATGACCAAGATTTCCGAAAGATCCTTTGAAACGATCGAAAGCCCGGGGTCATCGCCGCTCAAGGTGCCAGATCAGTTCGGCGCATCTGTTGAAAAGGGGAACAAGAAGGTGACAGAGGCTTTTTTGAAATTTGCGTCCGGCGCTGAAGCGACACAGAAAATGCTGCCTCCGATCCTCGAAACGACAAGTCTATTCGGCAACGAATTGTGGTGGAAGACGATCGCTGCACTGCAAGCCGACGCCGAGGCCGGCTTCTCACATTTGCAAGCTTTGCTGGGCGCGAATTCGCCGTCGCAGATCCTCGAACAGCAGTCGACCTTTTTTCGCAAGCGGGTTGAGACAAGTTTGCAGCACGCCAAGGAAGTCCGGGTGCTCTCAAGCAGGGCGGTGGAGGAAATCTCAAAGCCGGTCAAGGATGCTTTTGACAAGGTGCTGACGGACCTCAAGGCGACGTAAAAGCGGACTCGCACTTAAATCGCCTGGACTGATCGGGGGCGGCCTACCTTATTCATGGACGGAAAAGATGGTGACGGGGACCATCAGGTCGGGAGAGAGCTGGAAAGTGTGTCCTGCGATCTCGGTAGCTCCAGCTAACAAGCTCCTGAAAACGGATCGCGGGCGGCCGGCGTGACATATTGGACGGTTTGAACTGGCGAAGAACCCACCAGCTTGGTATCTAACCACGTAGGCGGCAGGCGGCAGGGAAGTGGTAATGGATTCACACAGGGACATAGCCGAGCGGGTCATCGCGCGTTGGAAGGCGCGAAGAATCCGGATCGATGAAGACCCGGGTTTCATGGAACCGGTCGCTCTTTGGACGGCAGGGTCGATTGCGTCCGGTGAAATGCGCCGCCGGTATTCGGCGCTCCAGCGCGAGCGGTCGCTGTCCAGGTCAAATCCACTTGATGTGTATCCCTGCGACGAGGGGGCGGAGGTCGATCATCGATCGATTGCGATTCCAAACGACGAACCAGATGAACGGGGAGGTCTCGGACTGCCGGCGCAAGGGTGACTCTTACAAAGGGCTCAGCACGCACCATTTCCTGGCGAGCGCGAACTTCACGAAACAGCGGGTCGACAAGCGCTGCGTCGCGTTGTGCATATTCTCGGGAAGAGTCCGAAAAATCCTTGCCACGAGCCGCAATGGCTGGCGGCTCAGCAAGGTAGAAGGTGAGGAGCGGCCGGCGGTACTGAGTCAACATCTTTATCAACTGTGGGCGTGTCGGCTCAGGGCATCTTCAAGCATGGCAAGGCGGTCGCTGCCCGCTATACAGGGTGCATCGCTAATGCCGAGCTTGTCGGCAGCATCTTCAACGCTGAGTCCCTCAGTCTCGTGCGCCCAGCGTCCGACAAGTTATTGTCTTCCATGGGAGTCCGGCTTGCGCAAATTGCCCCCGATGAAGGTTGGTCCGCCCGGGTCTTCCGCATGGAAAACGCGCGTTGCCTCAAAAACGCCGGTGCGCCATGCATAGGTCGTATCGTCGATCATCTGCGGCAAGACCTCCTGGTTTGTCCAACGACCGTACCATTTGGTGACGATGCGGGCGACTTTGGCGACGAGCGCGGTACTCATGCGAAGGTTCGAGTGTGCATCGAACATCTCCGGCGCCAAATAGCATCGAGACCTCGTTTGGGCGAAAGGTTATTCCTTTGCTGCAAAGCCTAGCTCAACGCGGCTGACATCTAAGATCGCCCGAAGGACGTCGATGCCGAATTTGAGGCTTTCCACCTCGACATCCAGCGAGATGCCCTCGGTGACTGTGCCTTTTGCGTTAGCGATTACCACCTCCTCCAGGTCTTCGAACCACTGAGGACTGTTCCCTTTGTGAAGCTTCGATAGTTCCGCAATCGCGACACTAAATGCCGATTGGACCGCGATTAGAGCGGCGCCGAGCTTTCGTTCGTCTACACCCGAGATGCAAACAATGGGGCTGTTTTTCTCATCCATGGGCTGTTCCTCTGCTGGCTCGCCACGAAACCCTATTTCAACTAATAGGCGACAGAGTCGTCGATCGCCGACGAATGCAAATAGGCCCGTAGGCTGGAGTCTCGGGTAGTTAGATCAACGAATACGCGATGCTGGGGGTGGACCATGTGGAAATGGTGGATGCGCTTGAGGCCTGTTGAAATCTGGGTCCAGCTTCCGAACGTTCCAACCGGCGGCAATGCCTCTAGGCCGTAAGCGTCGCACCTCCTGGTACGCGATAGCGGGTAATCCTTTGTACGAACTGGCTCGCATGCAAGGTCGCCCGAAGGACACAAGTGCCGAGCCTGGGCTTTCCGGCCATAGTCTTCAGTGAGACGTCTGTTGCTTCCACAACTCAACACATTCCGGCGAGCGGCATAAACCTGCAAACTCATTGTTTTTGATCCGCACGCGTCATACCTGGCCTGCACCCCACCGCCATGGCTTCGGCAAAAGGCCTTTTACTCAAAACGCAGGGATCTAGTTTGGCCCGTTTGTCAGGCAGCATCACAAAAAGATCTGCGGAAGGCTCGTCCCGCTTTGCGCGCTCAGGTGCGCCCGCAGTCGATCTGGCAGCGGATTGTTATTCAGGTACACTTTGCAATGAGGCGGAAGCTGCGACAGAATGTACGGCAGTGCAGTTCGCCCGTCGCCAAGTCCTCTCAGGTTGTTTCCACGAACGCTAAGCTCCTCCAGCCCCCTCGGCAGGTTAGGGGGCAGGTGGGTCAGTTCATTACTGTCGGTGCTGAGCCACTTTAGGGTGGCCGGGAGGTCCTCGGGTAGGCTAGTCAGTTCATTGTGAGGGACTTCGAGCCGCGTGAGCTTTGCAGGAAGGCGCTCGGGCAGGCGAATTATATTATTGAGTTCGGCGCGGAGATCCGTCAATTCGAGGGGGAGATTCTCCGGCAGGTGCGCGATTTCGTTGCGGGTGACATGAAGCTCCCTGAGCTCAGGCGGCAGGTTATCGGGCAAACTGGTCAGCCGGTTGTGGTTGACGTAGAGATACTTTAGTCCGGAAGGAAGCTCGTTCGGCAATCTGGTCAGCCGGTTGCCGTCGACGTAGAGCGTCTCGAGCATGTCCGGAAGAACCTCAGGCAGCGTGGTCAGCTGGTTGTCGCAGGCAGAGAGCTTTCGCAGACCGGGCGGGAGGTTGTTGGGCAGCCTGCCCAACCGGTTGTCATTGGCGTTGAGCCGCTGGAGGCCGGCCGGTAAGGTGGGGGGCAGTGCCGTTAGGGACAGCGATGTTAAGTTCAGGGGGGCACGAAAATTGCGGGTTTCCGTCCAGGCCTCGATCCGTGCCATTGCCTCGTGCCGGTCCTCGTCCTGCTCCTGCTGCCCGTCTTCCGCCCAGGCCAGTAAAATTTCTTTCAGTGCCGCTTCGCTGGACGAGGAGCCAGTCAAGCCTTCAACCCAGTTAAAGGTGTCTTCACCGCCTTGTTCGGAACTATTGCCAACACGCCCCTGCCTTCTGCCGTACATTGCGTCGTTCCTTAGGTCATTGCGTCACTGCTGATGTTACTTCCGTCGCGACCTTTCCTTCCAATACCAAATTCGTATCCCGTTATGCTTCGGGGGCATGGCCAGCGTCCTTCCTCGAGCTGGACAGCGCATGATTTTTATCGCGACGTTGAACAATCCCACCATTGACATGCTGCGCAAACTCGGCCTGACAGGCATGGCCAGCGCCTATCAGGAACTCGAAACGCAAATAGAAGCGAGACACCTTCGAGCATGGTGAAAGGCTTCGACTGCTGCTCGAGGCGGCCACGCTCCGCCAGAAGCGCTTCGAGGCGAGAGCCCGCCCTGCAAAGCAGCGCTGTAACGCCAAGATCGAGAACGCTGATTTTTGCGCCGCCCGCGCCCTGATCGCAATTTCGTGACGCCGAGTGATAAAGGTATTTCATCCCCATCGATGGGCTATACACTAGTTCCCGCTTGGTGGAGACCTAAACCAGACGCATGCTTTCGGCCGATTTCGCGTGGCAACTCCATCTAACTGAGGCGCAAGTTCCCGGAACAAACGCTCACGCGCGATAACCTTTCCTCATTTTCGGGCAATCTCGCAGTGTCACGTTGATTTGGTAGGTCAGCTTACGACGCCGACGCCGTTACGCTTTTTCTCTACGCCTGCAGGGCCCTGCCGACTTAAAGGCAACGACTTCCGGACAGCCGAGGCCGAGAACCAGTTCACCTTGACATCGTGTCACTCTGGCGTAACAGGCGGCAGCCCGAGTGTCGCAATAAGCTTCATTATCGACGGCGTGGGTGGACCCGGTGTCGGCGGCGGCATGGAGACGATAGACCCGAGCCGCGGAGGCGTTGCCATAACGCCAATCATCGTGCCGATAATGGCGATCCCATCGCCGCTGATTTCGATGGCCTGCGGGCCGGTTCTGCCCGATACTACAAGGCGGATCTTGTCGGGTGTTACCTCGACGCGGCTACCTAAGGCCGCTGCGGCAGGGGAGTCGGGCGCGGCGCCGCCCGAGGTCAGGAGGAAGTGTCTCTTGACGTCGATGCTGTAGATGTTCCCGACCTCGACGGTATGATTCTTCTGGGCCTTCAAATAGACCTCCTCACGGCCCTGCTTGTCCTCAAAGCGCAGTTCATTGTAGGCATTAGCGGCGCCGCCATCGGTATGCGTCCGGAAGGTCGACCGCGTTTTGTCAGTCGGCAGGGTTTCAGGCGGCAGATTTGAGCCATTGTATACGACGCCGGTCACCAGGGGCGTGTCGGGATTGCCGTGGATGAAATCAACCACGACCTCATGGCCGATCCGTGGGACGACCAGGTTGCCAAAACCCTTACCAGCGAAGTTCTGGGCCACCCGAATCCAGCAGGAGCTGTTCTCGTTCTTTCCGCCTTCTCGGTCCCAGAAGAACTGAACCTTCACACGGCCGTACTTATCCGTCGCGATCGACTCGCCCTCGGGGCCCACGACGACGGCCGTCTGCGGTCCGTGAATCAACCGCGCCGGTGTGCGGCGCCTCGGGCGGTACTGGGTGGTCGCGGGGATAATCTCCACGTTGCTGTGATAGAGGAACCGCTCGCCCTTCCCCCCCACGGTGTCCGCAGTGAGATCGTCCCCCACCTCACCGATGACAGTGAAGTCCTGTCCGATTGCCAGAAAGCGATCGGTGGGTTTCGGCCGGGAACCGATCTGGCCGTAGTAGAAGGGATTTGCGGCCTTGAATAATGACCCGGTCGTTATCTGGCGCGCAGTGCTTTCGATCCGCGCGCGATAAGCGTTGCAGGCGAGTTCCTCGGCACGGATGGTGGCGTAGAAATCGCCATCGCTTTTTTTTGTATACTGGCCTGGATACTCGAAGACCTCCCGCATTGCCGTGCAGCCGCTGCTTGCCGACGAGGTCTCGCCCGTTCTGACCGCCACGCTCTCCCGCGGTCGGGTGATGGCGCTTCCCGTGAGCTTGCATGGCGGAATGCCGCCTGTCCTCACGGGAGGAACACGCGCGACAGACGTCAGTTCTGCCATCGGCTTCTCATGGTCATAGTCCCTGAGAACGACCTTGTTCGGCTGTAGCGATACGACCTCGTCCCAATGCAGGATGACATCTTCTTGGTAAAGACTTCGGGCAGGCCTGAGATTGTGGTGGGTCTCTACGATCTCAGGCGTGCAGGCCATGTGACTCGCGGCGTTGTCGACCAGCACCAGGTCATGTTGGTCCTCAGCATGTTCAAAATAGTAGTAGATGCCGTCCTGCTCCATGAGGCGGCTGACGAAGGCCAGATCCGTTTCATCGTACTGGACGCAATATGGGCGCTGTGGGAACCGTCGGGCGGTCTGATTCTTGAAATTGCCTCTATGTTCTCGAAAAATCGTGGTGATGATCTCGATGCTCGTCTTGTTCTGAAAGACCCGACTGTTAGAGCGATGCTCGAGCAATGAAATCCACGGCCGCACCTGCGCCACGTAGTTGAGGTGCTCGGTATCGTCGAGGCCGAGATATTGGAAGCGCGTAACAACACCGTTGAAGAAGCGCGTTTGCGAGTCCTTGAGCTTAAGGCCGATTGTCAGGCTTTGACCGGGGATCGTAGCAAAGTTCTGAACTGGATCGCGGCTGGCGAGCTTCACCTCGTAGAGGAAAGGTTCCCCCAGTCGCTCGGTGCCACTGAGCCGTCGGAGAGAGATTTCATTCAACTCGGACGCGGCCGAAGTGACCGCAACAAAACGATTGTGCCTTAAGAGACTCTCGATTCTTGACTCGACCATGGTGGTGTGTGTTCCGCAGATTTGATGAGAAGGCGCGGTTGCGCCCGATGGCGTGAGTAGGATGCTGCCGAAGCCATCGGCGAAGATGCAGAAAAGCGTTTATTTCGTGCATCGAAATCGCCGACCGTTGCTCAGCCAAGATGTCTTGCTGGCCCGCATCGTCAGAGCCAAGCGGGGGAGGGCGGGGCGAAGAAAGCGTGTGGGTCTCTTGGAACTCACCCACGCTAAGTCCCACCCAAATCTCGCCATGCGGCCTTGTAACATCGATGAGTCGGCGGATTCCGGCGGTGCTAGCGACGACGTGTCTCCTGGAAGATTCAACCAGGCCCAGGGCGCAGCGCCCGAGCGGACAACCACGGTGGTCGAGTTTCGCCGCGATCGTCGGCTCGATCGGCCTCTCCGCTGCTGAAGCCTCAAGGGCGTCAAAATGGCGAGAACGTTCCAAAGAGGCGTCACGGCGAATTTTGCAAAGGGCCTTGGCGGTCCCATTGCAGTTTGCGTTGAGCTTACTGAAGAGAGTCGAGCTTCCGATGCTTGTCATAACGGGCCTTCCAAGCCGCCGCCCGCCGTGCCGCCGCACTTGGTATCGAGGTTACGTGGGCCATTCATCCGTTCCAGATCGATCTCGCCAAGGAGATCTTCTCCCCGCCCGAAAAGAAGGTCGAGCGGGCCCGCCGCATCATGGATGTCCGTTTCAGGAGAGTGCCATGCGGGAGCCGGTGGGCCCCGGTCAGTCGGGGTAGTCGTCAAGTCATCGGCGTGCTGGCGCGTTTTCCGCTTGCCCATCCAACTGGACCATCCGAGTCTGCCGCAGCGACCCAACTGCACTTCCGGGACCTGCTCCTGACGGAGAACGAGGTTAATCTCCCAGTCAAGTTCATCTCCAAGGTAGTTGCAGATGATCTCCGCTATCGACTTAAGGCCGGGAGCTGCGGGCAGAAGCGATTCGTAATGAGCCAGGCTGAGGGGACCCACAATGAGTCGGAACCGATGGTGCCACACTCTGACCCTCGCACCTGCAATAGCGTTGCCGTTCAGCGTGCCCGTGGCCGGGTCGCGGCCCAGGAGGCAGAGCGATATGCGGGGCAGATCCACCCATTTTGGGACAAATTCACGGATATCAACCGGCGCCTCGACGAAGCTGGCGAGGATGGCAGCGAGCCCCTCGGCGTTGCGGGTGTGTGAGGCGAGACGGCCGGTGAAGTGGAGTTTGGCCAGATCAGGCATAGCATCCCGCGCGCGCAGGGAGGTCATCCCGAAGCCGGCTAGCGCGCCGAGCTGAAGGGCAAATCGATCTTCTTGTGGCCTGTCATAGCTCACGGTCGGTTCGCCCTCCGCCCATGCACGGAAGAAGAACGAGGCCATTCGATGATGAAAGGTATCAGCAAATCGGATCAGCGTCTCATCCGCGGCGTTGTGCTGCCGGAGAAGGGCGTACTCCGTCAGATGCAATGGGAGGGGACCGTGGGGTCCAAACAAGCCGAAGGCGTAGGTGGAGATTACGGGGTCGTTCTGCTCGTGCGCAGTCACGCCCGCGATCGATCGAGGCGGAAATGCAAGGGAGGGCTGCTGGGCGATCCGCACGCGATCCAGGCTGGGACCGCTCGATTCTCCCAGCCGAGGCCGATCTGAGCAGATTGCATCGATCCGCCGCAGAGCCTGGAAGAAGTCGCAGGCATGCGGTTCGGCCCTGAGCGAGCTTAGGAAGTCGCCGAGTGCCCCCGAAATCAAAGGATCGCCCGGCGGCCGGCCATCGTCGGCCATCGCATTACCTCCCCGCGCTGTAGCGTCGAGACGACCATCTCGGTGAAGCTGTTGATGGATACGTATTTCGCGAAGAACTGGTTGAGCACGGAGGCGAGCGGAAAGATGCCAACGCCTTCGAAGGCCGCTTCGTCCAGGATGATACCAACCTCAATCCCACGTGCTACGGCGGCTTGTCCACCGCTGGACAATCGCCTGACCGCAGGCCTGGACCGAATCTCCCGGATCCCGTCGATCTGCCGTGAGGCGAAGGCATTGACTGGATCGACGTAGAGGCGGAGGAGTTCACGCAGCGCTTCTGCGCCCCGGTGGTCGTTCCTATCGGAATTGCTGATCGAGAGGTAGTTCAGTGAAAGATGGCTAATTAATCGCCAGGTGATATCGCCATTGGCGAAGGAGTGGCGCGGTCGGCTCGGGGGCGATACGCACCGGGTGGCGGTAACTGGAGCGCCGATTTCCAGGGTGAAGTCTGTCTTGTCCCGGCCGATCGGCAGCAGCAGCGCCAGATCCCGGTTCGAGCACAGGCAGTTTACAGACAAATGCCGGAGTTCCGCCGAATAAGGAGCCGCCTGGCGATCAACTAGAGAAACGAACGTTTCGCTGCCGATGTAGCCAGTCCGCGCGCCATTTAGACGCTGGTGCTCCGACATGAGGCGCTGCTCCCGGCGGATCGCGTAGTATCTGGAATGCTGCTCCTCCTGACCGTGCGCGCTGATGCTATAGAACGGGTAGAACCTCACGGGAGCCGCTTCGTTTTTCGCCCCGTCTCCGCTCATTTCGAGGATCGAGTGGACCTCAAAGTCGAGCGGCCTCATCCTGTCAACAATCACATGATGCTCGGTGTTCTTGTCGCTCACGTGGACGAGATCTGCCTGGCGTTCGAAGAGATTAATCGCGGGCGTTGCGAAGAGAACGATATTTTGGGGTCCGAGCTGTCGTTCCAGCCGTGGCTCGACTCGTCTGAGTGCGAAGACGATCTCAAGGGTCTCGGCAGTTGACAGGGCTACTGCGTCTGCCAGCCCGCTAACCTCGACGAACAACGTCCGCTCCGCGAGGGCGAAATACTCCTGTAGGAGACGGTACCCGTCGAAAGAGCGTGGCACCTCGGGCAGGAGAGCACAGCTCGGCTCCAAACCGCGTTGCTGCAGCGCATGAACCGGAATCTTTTCCTGCCAAGGGATAGGCCGGCCGACCGGACGGGCTATGATATTGCATGCGTCACCGAGAAGCTGTTCGGCGAGTGCGGCGCCGATGCCACCGGGGCCTGTTAGGTGCAGTGTGAGAGCCTCTAGTCCGAGTTTATTGAACGGCATGCCATTGGTGGTGCGAAGGCGTAGTCGCAAAGCAGCCTTCGCATCTTGCCGGGCCGGAAGATCCAGTGCGGCGATCTGCCCCGGCGTCGAAAAATAATCGGCAGCGCTCACCACAATTGGCCAGAGATGCACATCATGGGCCGTGCGGAACTCGCAATGTGTGACGGCGCCCGGAGCAAGACGGCCCAAAAGCTTGGTTTCCCGCGGCACGAGGTATCCATTTTCAAGTGGTCCGGCATCCTGGTCGGGCTCGAAACGGACGATCGTCATCGAGGGGAGCGGCGGTAGAAAATGCGGATAGACCATCTCCAGGAGGTGCTGGGTGAATTCCGGAAAGCGAGACTGAAGCTTCAATTGCACCCGCGCCGCCATGAAAGCGAAGCCTTCCAGAAGCCGCTCGACGTAGGGGTCGGCGACCTCCGCTGATTCCATCCCGAGCCGGGCGGCGACCTTCGGGAATGCGCGGGCGAACTCGGCCCCCATCTCGCGCATATAAGCAAGTTCGTCGTTGTACAGTCGCAGGAGCCGGGGATCCATCAGCTTATCTCTGTACCGAGATGAACGCGGGCGGATTCGAGCTCGGAATCTACCTCCGTACGCATCACCATTCGCACCGGCAATGGCTGCGCCCACAGATCGGCTTCGATCCTAAAGCGAAAAGTGCCGCAACCCTGACCATCGTCCAGGACCGTGACCTTCAGGGTGTCCGGTAAGAGACGCGGCTCAAAGCGCTGAAGGCTCTCGATTATCGCTTCGCGCAATGCGCTCTTATCCATGCCTTCGCGAATTTGTCCGCTGAGAGGCCAGGCACCATAATTAAGTGCACTGGCCGCTACGTGAGGGTACGCTTGTAGATCTACGGTTGCACCCAGTTGATTGGTGTTCAACAACCAGGAAACATCGCGTAGAATCACCTCTTCCAGTTGGCGAACAGAGAAGCTGCGCTTGTCCTGCGCTTCACACGAGCTGCGCGGCTCATCGTCCGTAAGCCGGTCCAGGAGGGATGGTTGCACGAGATCCCGCTTAACATCTCTGCCCATGTTACAATCTCCAGGTGCAATAGCGACGAGTCGATCCGTCGTTTTCGCGCGCAGCCCCGAATATTCCCGGGTTGCCGATGGCCCCATCAGCCGACGAGCCTATTGAAGTCGGTGCTGTTCGCGATTTGGTTCCAGATGCCCTCGCCAGCTTTGGTAAGAGCGCCTTTTTCATCCTGCCTGTAATAAATGACCTTGCAGGCGCCGAACCGGAATGTGATCGTCTCCTCGGGGGCGTCTTCCGCATAGGACCACTCGACCTTCTCGACTACCAGCATGTTGAAACTCCAGTGCAAGAACAGGTTCGATTCTGATGTAGCTTGTCCGCTCCCCGTCGCTTTGAAAAGTTTCAGTTCGACGCTATTGAAGTGGGCGCCGCGACCACAGGCAACGTACAGAGAGGGCGATGACGTATCCACCTGCTTCTTGATAGTGAAGACCTCGAATTCGGCCTTGCCCGCGCCCGCCCCGGCGGTATGAGGCCCAATGTTCAGCTTGTTTTCGAGTGAAAAGCTCCATTCGTCCGCTAGGGTGATGCCGTCCTTTAGAATGATAGATTCGCCCTTGGGCAAAATGCCGTCCTTGGACGCTTGCGTGAATTTTATAACCGCGTCGAACGCCATGATGGACTTTCCTTTTCTCGTTGATCTGATTGGGCCTGGATTGCATCGGCCAGCCCAGGGCAGCTATTCCGGAGTTTTGGCGCCGAGAACGGAGCACAATCATCTGCGGGTTTTCTCAGTCCTTGCGGGCGGATGGCAGGCGCGAGACCAGTCTCAAAGAGATGGTTAGGCCTTCGAGCTGGTAGTGTGGCCGCATGTAAAATCTCGCAACGTAATATCCGGGATTATCTTCGACCTCTTCCACCTTGACCTCGGCTGAGGAGAGCGGCTGCTGTGCCTTACTCTCTTCGCTCCCAAGCTCGGGCGAGGGGTGGACATAGCCCTGAATCCATTGGTTGAGCCACTCCTCGACCTCGTGGCGCTCCTTGAACGTGCCAATCTTGTCCCGGACCATACACTTCAAATAATGTGCGAAGCGGCAGGTTGCGAAGATGTAGGGTAGCCGGGCACTGAGTTCGGCGTTCGCTGACGCGTCGGGGTCTTCGTATTTGACCGGCTTGTTAATAGTTTGAGCGCCAATAAATACGCCGAGGTCCGTGTTTTTGCGGTGCAACAGCGGTAGAAGACCGTTTTTGGACAGTTCGGCCTCACGGCGGTCGCTGATCGCGATCTCAGTGGGGCATTTTAGGTCGACGCCACCGTCGTCGCTGCGGAAGGTATGTACCGGCAGACCCTCGACCAGGCCGCCGGATTCGACGCCACGAATTCTGGAGAGCCAGCCATAGAGCTTGAACGAGCGCGTGATATTTACGCCCATGGCGTAGGCTGCGTTCGTCCAAAGGTATTTCTCGCTGTCGCCGCCGTCTGTGTCCTCCTCGAAGGCGAATTCATCGACCGGGTTGGTTTTGGCCCCGTAGGGCAGCCGGCCAAGGGTGCGTGGTAAGGTCAGGGCCACGTATCGAGAGTTCTCGCTCTCGCGGAACGCTCGCCAAGGGGCATGTTCGGGCGTGAGGAAGATTTTTGTGATGTCACGCGGGTTCGCAAGCTCACGCCAAGAATCCATCTGCAGCAGATGTGGTGAGACGGCAGATATAAGCGGTGAGTGGCTCGCCGCCGCGATCTGCGCCAGTCCCGAAAGCAACTCAACGTCCGGTGGGGTATGGTCGAAATAGTAGTCGGCAATCAGGCAGCCATAGGGTTCACCGCCGATTTGGCCGTATTCGTCTTCGTAAATTTTTTTGAATAGCGGACTCTGATCCCAGGTGATACCCTTATATTTCCGCAGAGTTCGGGACATCTCCACCTTTGAAACTGGGAGAACGCGAATCTTCAACGTTTCATCGGTTTCGGTGTTGCTGGCAAGGTGATGCAAGCCCCGCCAAGCTGATTCCACGCGCTGGAAATTTTCGTGATGGAGGATCTCGTTGAGTTGTGCAGAAAGCTTCTGGTCGATCGAAGCAATCATTGCTTGGATAGTCGTGACGACATCGTCGCTGATCAGCGACGTGTTTTGAAGTGCCTGCTCGGCCAGTGTTCGGACGGCACTCTCCACCAAGTCACGGGAGTGGTCCGAGCGGATCTTGAACTCGAATCGAAGCATGCGGGTGAAATCGCCGAGATCAACGGTGGCGACCTGTACATCTGTGGCATCTGCAGGCATCATGATCAGTTCTCCTCTGTGTCTGGGGATGCCAATGGCGGAGCGGCAACCACTGCATCAGGCTTCTCAGTCTCCATGCCATTGCCGAGGGCGCTTAGCAGTGCCGAATCCGCGAGGAAGTGGGTGAGCAACTCTTCGGCACCGTTCTTCCCGTCCATATAGGCCAGCAGATTGGAGAGCTCCGTTCGCGCCTCGAGCAGCCTGCTAAGGCTGTCGACCTTGCGCGCCACGGCCGCCGGCGAGAAATCTTCGAGCCGCTCGAACGTCAAGTCGACAGCGAGTTGGCCTTCTCCAGTCAATAGGTTCGGCACCCGCATCACCACCCTGGGCCTCAGCGATCTGAGCCGATCATCGAAATTGTCGATATCGATCTCCATCATCTTGCGCTCCGCGACAGGGGCAAGCGGCTCGGCAGCATTGCCGGCGAGGTCGGACATCACGCCGACCACGAAGGGAAGCTGAACCTTCTTCTGAGAGCCATAGGTCTCGACGTCGTATTCGATCTGTACACGAGGCGGACGAACCCGCGCGATGAACTTTTGACTACTCGCCTTTGTCATGTGTTCCACTCTCCTGATAGGGAAGATTGCGCACGTCACGTGCCCTCGCCGACCGCCAGACCGGCAATCGAACGGTATTGGGCAACCCCTTCTGGCGCCAACTCTTTGATAAGAGCCATGAAGTCCTTCGAGACAAGTCGCTGCGCGCGCTCCAGGAGGGCTGGCAGCGGGCTCGCGGGCTCATTCACCTGGTACCAGTGGCAAATGCGGCCAAGAATTTCGACAACGTCATCGCGGTTGCGGATCACTTCGGGGTAAGAGGCCTCGCTAGAGTCTGGCAATGGAGATGCCGGGGCTGCAGGCTGGGCCCTTTTCCGATGGGCGTCGACCAGATCCTTGGCCTGGGTGAGTAGCACTATCAGAGGGTCGAATCGAACGGCCTCGTCACTCGCGACGTGCTGCCGAACACTCGCGTCTAGATGGGTGGCGGCTGCCAGGCTGGCGTGGAGACCAGTGCTGATCTGCTCGAGCTGCAGTGGATCGGTGTCGATGAAGGCGTGCTCGATGGTCGAACGATCAATTTCCGTAGATTGGGACCGTAGCGCACCAGCCCAATCGCGGAGCGTAAAAGTCCCGAATTGCCTGGAGGAGGTGAGTGGAACTTGGCGTATTTCTGCCAAGAGCCCGGAGAGATCGCAGAGGCTCGCTAGAGCGTTGAGGCGAACGGTCTGATCTTCGTCATCTTCTGGATCCGGTCGCGGATGTAGCTCTGACCAGTAGAGCTCGACATAGGCCGCGAGCAGCTCAAGCCCCCGACTTAGACCAGAGAAGCCGAACTGACTGAGGGCGGATCGTGTGAGCAAGATGCCGACTCTTAGATCCTTAGTGCGGGCAGAAAGGTCGAGGCCAAGCCGCCACACCTCTGTCCAATCGGGAGCCTCCCCGGTGGCGATGGAGTCGCCTATCTGCTGGTGCGGCTTGCCATGCGACGCTATCTCCAGCTCCAGGAAGCTCAAATCGTAATCGAGAGCATCCCCGCATGCGTTGCCGTCGCTGATCGGTTTTAATAGATGATCCGCATCGAGCATGACCCAAATCCCAGTTTTCCCGACATAAAAGATCGTCGCGCCTCTGTTTCTCAATGTTTAGCAATGAGCAGACGCGATTGCTCATGCACAATCGACATTCGTATATGTCGTGAATGCTTGGGGCGTGAATGCCGCCGCTTCGGATCTTGACGCAGCTATGTGCTGCTCAGGCGCGAGGGACACCTTGTGAACAACAAGAAGCTCTTCCGGGTCCATCGGGAGGAGAAGCTCACGATGCGCAAGCGCCGTGGCCGGAAACAAGCGAAAGGCAAGCGTTGGTGTTGATCCAGCTGGCTGCCAATGATCGTTGGTCGCTGGACTTCGTGTCGGATCAACTCACCTATAGCGCGGGTTCAGGCTTCTGATGGTCGTGAGGAAAGCCGGACTCTCGTCGCCGATACTTCGCTCTCCGGCCTGCGGTCGCCTGTGGACTGGATCGGGTTATCGAGGAGCGTGGCAAGCCAAGCACTCTGGCCTCGGCTGACTAACCCTGCAGAGTTCGCCCAGATCGTCAACCCGCGACGTGATGCAGTGCTGCGCAGCCGGAATGGTCTCCGCACCTAAACCCGCCGATGCCGCCGCAGATGCGCAACCCACCGCTGGAGCGAACCCCAAACTGGATAAACTTGACGGTACAAGCTCAGCCAGATTGAATTGACATCGTCGGGCAGTCGTTGCAAAGGGCAACCTGCGGAGTACCGTTGGAAACGTGAGCCTGAAGGCCTCCAACTACAAAGTCTTCGCGCGGCCGCCTCCGCGCCAGTTGCTGCATAAGGTGGATGGCGTCCTCGGCGATCGCTCTTGGGGGTGTCGGCGCGCGGACCCTCATCGAACGAGCGGCCAGCCGGCGGGTCCATCGCGCGTGCAGCGACCCCGGCGTCAGTGGTAGAACGGCTCGAGCACTTCAACGGCATATATCTCCTGCGCTCCGCCGGACCGCCGCACGAGGCATATAGGGCGACAATCTGGATGAGATCCGTATTGACCGCATGTAACGATGCTCCCCGAGATTCGCACGTTGCCTCATTCATTTTGCTCCCAGTTGGAGCGAAGGAGTGGGGTGCGGAGATGGCGGGGTTTCGCAGCGGCCGGCCTCCTTCGTGAGCGCCATTGCCGTTTTCGACGGAAGTCTGAAGTTTAATAACCATCGTCGCGGTATTTACTTTTGACAATGGGTGTGATGCGGCTTTGCGTGATCTTCTAAAAAGAATCGAGTCCCGCCGCCAATCTCCCGTTCTATCGCGCACCTATCGCATCCCAACGTGACTGTCGACCCTGCTTCCATTAGTCGTGCAGGGCAACCACGCGGTCTCTCGTGCAGATCCCTGCGATTTCGAATTGACGGACACCGACCCCGTTTGACGGTCGTGGAGTGCACGCACTTAGTCACCCTAGCCGCCCGCGCACTGCAACCCCGCTGTAGCGATCCTTCTACCTCTATGCTAAAGAAAGTTTTGGAAAAACTTGCCTCCTCGCCATCGTTCGACGGCGGCCTTGGCGCCAATCTTGCGAGGAGCGGGCTGATGGTCGCAGCGGCATGCGAGCCGACATTCTGCGATCCCGACCGTCGAAGACGAGGTCGCTCTCGGCGTGTTAGTCAGCCGGAATGCGCCCGCCGTCGTGCCCCTAAATATCGATCTCGAGCCAGGTATTGGCCTCCAGACTGAAGAAAAATTCGGCGCTCTCACATGCTCATGCAATCCCGTGGTGGACAACCAACGCACATGATGGTGCAGTTCCTAGGGAATGTGGTGATGAGTCGTGAGCCGTCCTATATCACCTTGAACGCTGCCCTCCTGGCTATCCGTTTCTTCGAGGCACCCACGATTATGGCGGCATCGGCGGCGCTGAGATCGGGATGGGCCGCCTTCAGTGCGTCTGCCCACGCCCCCTTGCTCTGCCCCGGCAGCTGCGGTGTCTGCCTAGCGATTTCGTCCAGCCTCGCCTGGTCCTGGGCCGACACCGTCTGGAACGCCGTCCTCACGGCGATATCGCGCCTTACGGCACCCACGACTATGGCGGCATCGGCGGCGCTGAGATCGGGATGGGCCGCCTTCAGCGCGTCCGCCCACGCCCCCTTGCTCTGCCCCGGCAGCTGCGGTGTCGCCGCCTTGATCTCGTCAAGCCTCGCCCGGTCCTGGGCCGACACCGTTCGATACGCCGCCCTCCTGGCGATAACCCGCTTTACGACGCCCACGATTACGGCGGCATCGGCGGCGCTGAGATCGGGATGGGCCGCCTTCAGCGCGTCCGCCCACGCCCCCTTGCTCTGCCTCGACTGCCGCGGTGTCTGCCTGGCGATTTCGTCCAGCCTCGCCTGGTCCTGGGCCGACACCGTCCGGAACGCCGCTCGATTGACGAGATCGCCCGTTGAGGCCCCCACGATTATGCCGGCATTCGCGGCGCTGAGATCAGGCGCCAACGCCTGCGGCCTTTGAGCATATAACGTCTGCCTGCGGCTGGGCCTGGGATCTGCGTCCTTCTCAGTAGTCCGCCTCTTGCGCCCGCCACCGGTCGGATCGCTGGGCTCCGCGGGCACCTCGGACATGGCCGAATGCTCCTCTCTTCCACCCGGCACCTCGGTGGGCCCGGCAACCGCTGAGGCTTCTAAATTCCCAAGGCCATGCAGCCCCCCGCGCTGAGGGCCAGTCTCCAGCGGCTGGCCCTCGACGAGGTGAATAGTGCGATCGGCATTATTGTATTCATCTGTTGTCCTCGTGAGGTTGAACGCGGTCTCTGCCGGGACGACCGGAACTCTCGTCAGTTCCGTCATGTCAGCCATCATTTGCGGGGTTTGTTCTTCAGGGCTTTGAAGCTCGGTCGGCGGGCTTGGCTGGTGGACGCTTAGCCTTTCCACGTAACGCAATACAGAATTCTCTTGCCAGATGTCGTCCGAATTGAAGTTGTCGGCCACTTGATCGACACGCGCCACTGAAGACTGCGCTTTTTGATCCGCTGGGTGCCGGCCCTCATCCGGCCGCGAAGAGCACTGCCCCTTAGTCCGAGGGTCCCTGTCAACCATGCTCACCCCCCTGGGATATGGCCTTCAGGAAACAAGGGGTCAGCTGTCGAGCACCGACTGCTGACGGAAGGTCAGAATTTATCAGGGGCTCAAGCGACTTAACCAGAGTGCAAGGGGCGCGACTGCGACCATCGACCGCTCCAGCTTGCCGAGCCTCGTTCAGACGCCGCTTAATCACCGTGGGTCCCGTTTTTTGCTGTTGTGGCATGGGGCGGCTCTGCGGAATCGAGCTCAGGTGACGGGAGGCCGGCAGATCCCGAAGACATGGCCAGGCCGTTGATAACTGGTAGCGTAAACGCATCATTGCAGCAGAACCTCGAAAACCACGGAGAAGAGCCCGCGATTCAAACTAGCGCAGTCCCGGTATTGGGTTGCATGCACAGGTGATATGCTCGCATCCGGTTAGTGAACGGCTATGGCGCAGCTCCTGCGTGAACCCATAACAACAGCGGCGATCCTTCGAGAGATGCAGCGACGACCCGTTCTCCAGACCGGAGGTCCGCGCTTGATGTGGCGATCGGCACGGATTGCTATCAACGCTGACGGCCGCCGGTGCCGCGCAAGCCGGTTACGACGAAACATCGACATGATCTCTTCTATGGTGGGATTGGCCCACCGATACCTGGGTAGTGGCAACTGTCGCCAATTGCGGCGCCAGTGAGGTCGGCCTTCGTCTTCGAACTCCTTGCTGGCTTCCGCTAAACAACGCGGCCTTATCACAAAAGGCTGGGAGATTTAACGATGATCCCGGCATCCGGACTTCTGCGCATTGCCGGCCGGTAATAGCGCGAAAGACTTGCAGCAATCGCAGCGCCGGCGGCAGCCGTGACTAGTATCCGCACTGCCTGGCCCGTAACAATGCGCTGTGACCAGCGGAAGCCGATCTCGTGGAAAGACAAGGCATGCTGCGGGCTGATATGATGAAAGACGCCGGCAATGGTGCGGCGGACCCGGGCCTTGAAACCTCCCACCGAGTGGACGGCGACTTGGACGAATTCGCGGCTCGAATGCTTTACGTTCTCATGCGTAGCAAAGCTCTTGCCAATCGCCATGAACGCCTCACCGCCCATCAGGCAGGTTGCGGTTCGATCCCTTTCGCCGTCGCGCGCCCTGCATGTATCGAAAGGCCTTTTCGGCCCCGTCCAGGCGGTAGACCGTCCGGATCCATTCTCGGTCGCTCACCGAGATGAAAACGGTCGATCTCCACCGTGCCATCTAGCATGTGCTCGCGCGCCAACATGAGGCGCAGCGCATATCCCATTCGCTAGCTATTGGGCATCACCAAATGTGGAAATGCCTATCTTCGCCGCATGAATGATCCATGCCGCCAGGGCTGCTATCCCGCACCTGGCGCGAACCGGGACTGCAACCGGTTCGTGGATCGTGTCCAGGAGGTGGTTGTCTAATCGCTAAGCTGGTCGTCAAGGCGCTTTAGGTGTTTGGTCCCGGCATTTGATGGTGCAATATTTTCCTTGGCATGGAGGGAAGCACTATGGGCCAGGTTCTACACGGGAGCGCCACGACGACAGAGGCAATCCGTCGAGCAATACAAAATAGTGAAGAGAGCCTGAGAACGCTTTCGAAGCGATACGGGATCAACCAGAAAACCGTGGCGAAATGGAAGAAGCGGACATCGTTGGTCGACCTTCCTACAGGCCCAAAGGACCCGCACTCGACGACCCTTTCCCTCGAAGAAGAGCCGTTATCGTCGCCTTCCGCCGGCACACGTTGCTGCCGCTCGATGATTGCCTCTACGCTCTTCAGCCGACCATTTCATATCTGACGCGTTCGTCGTTGCACAGGTGTTTGCAGCGCCACGGCATTTCACGTCTGCCGGAGGTCAGAGGCGACAAGGAGCCGAAGAAGAAGTTCAAAAGCTATCCGGTCGCTTACTTCCACATCGATATTGACGAGGTGCAGACGGCCGAGGGCAAGCTCTATCTCTTTGTCGCAATTGACCGAACATCCAAGTTCGCGTTCGCGGAACTCTACACCAAAGCCGGCAAGATGAATGCCGCTCAGTTCTTGCGCAATCTGATCACGGCAGTGCCCTACACCATTCACACCGTTTTGACCGACAATGTCATTCAGTTCACCAACCGAGCTTGTGATCGAAATGCCTTCCAGCACATCTTCGATTGGGTCTGCGACGATCACAGCATCGAGCATCGCCTGACCAAGGTGAAGCATCCCTGGACCAACGGACAGGTCGAACGGATGAACCGAACGATCAAGGAGGCGACCGTCAAGCGCTTCCACTACGACGATCATGCGCAGTTGAAAAAACATCTGGCTGACTTTATCGACGCCTACAATTTCGGGCGCCGGCTCAAGACGCTAAAGGGCCTTACGCCTTACGAGTTCATCTGCAGACAATGGACTTTGGAGCCGGATCGATTCATCATCGACCCCATCCATCAAATGCCGGGACTAAACACCTAGGGGCGGCGGCGCGTGAAGACGATGTTGGCGGCGGCACTGCCTCAGCGTATTCAGGAACATTTTCGACGAGGCAATGCGCATCACGTGTCACCTTGCCTGTTGCGCTGCTCTTTTGGCCCCGTACTTGCGGCGCCGGCTCTCAAGGCTTCCGGGCGGTCATTTGCGAGATTCATCCCGTACGAGTGACAGGACAGGCGAATTGGCGCGTTGTAGGTCAGTGTGAACATGAACGACCAATAAGGCTCTGAGGGCAACGGGCTACTGAGCGACAGTCTAGATGAGACCCCTTGCTTGTCGCGCTGCAAGGGGGCTCATGACCAATCCTGATGAGCTTCGGCGCTTGCATATCTGAGCTGTCCCGACACGCGATGCCCTTCTACCAGCGCATTGTTGGATATCAGATGTGCATGCAAGGGGGCAGTGAAGCTCTGCTACTTTTACGGAGAAAGCCGTTCTGTCAGGTGGACGCGAGGCGAGTCTTGAATGTCGTGGAATAATAGGGTCGTCTGGTCGGAGGGCTTGTTCCTCCGCCCGCAGCATTTTCAGCAGGCCGATCGTCACGTCGAACAGCTGGTGCGCAGCAGGACGGCGGTTTTGCATGGGTACGGGTGGGGTATCAGCGAGCTGCGGCTCAATCGAGAGCTGCTTGGTCTCGGAAAGATCGCCATCGAAGCGGCTCGCGGCGTCTTGGAGGACGGGATGCCCTTCAGTATTCCTGACGAAGCCAACCAGCCAACTCCCTACGACGTTCCGCCGGATTTTCGAGATTCGCTTATTCACTTGGCGGTACCGTTTTATCAACCCGGCGCTCTTGAAACCGACGCGCAAGCGGGAATTGACGTACCTATCCGCTTCGCAGTCTCCACTGAGGATGTTGTCGACACCAACGCTGGCGAGCGAGGCAGCGCCTCCATCGACGTAGCGAGGCTGGATTTTCGATTGCTGCCGGACGCGGCAGACCGGTCTGGCTACACTTGCATCCCAATCGCCCGTATCATAGAGGTCCGGGCCGACCGACAGATCATTCTGGACGAAACGCACGTGCCGCCAACCCCCGACTGCGCCAGCTCCCGGGTCCTCTCGAACTACATCACTGAGATCACCGGCCTGCTTCACCATCGTGGTGAAGCTCTGGCCACTCGGGTCTCTCAGTCGGGAACGAACCGGGTTGCAGAGCTCGCGGACTTCCTTCTGCTGCAGGCGATCAATCGGTACGAGCCGTACTTCTGCCACCTGTCCAAGGCCGCCGTTGTAAATCCGGAATCGCTGTATGTTGTCATGCTCCAGTTGGCGGGTGAACTAGCCACGTTCGCCCGCGTCGATAAACGTGCCCCGACCCTTGGTGTTTACAAGCACGACTCTCTCGCGGAGGCGTTTTTGCCAGTGATGCAGTCGATCCGGGCTTCGCTGGGTGCAGTGATTGAGCAGACTGCGGTCCCCGTACCGCTGCAGCGGCAAAAATACGGTGTCCATGTGGCTGAGGTGGCCGACCGCTCTCTCTTTACGACCTCGAGCTTCGTGCTGGCTGCTCGGGCTGATATTGAGGTCGAGCGCCTCCGGCGCGAGTTCCCGTCTCAGATTAAGATCGGCCCGGCGGAGAAAATCACGGAACTCGTCAATGTCGCACTGCCCGGCATTATCATCAATCCCCTACCGGTCGCGCCGCGTCAGATCCCGTTCCATGTTGGATTCAGCTATTTCGAGATCGATCAAAATAGCCGCTTCTGGAAGGAGATGCCCCAATCCGCCGGCTTGGCGCTGCACGTTGCTGGCGACTTCCCAAATCTCGAAATGGCTCTCTGGGCCATCCGAGCCGGACAGAACCCACATTTGAGTTAGCCCACCAATGCCCCTCACGCTACGTGTACACAGCAAAAGATGTAGTTTTCCGGAATATCTCGTGCCGGGCGACGCGGCTGGTGGACTGACTACCAGCCGAGCAGGCAACAGCCTGGTTCTGCCGGATGATCAACAGATGGTCTCGAAATCCCACTGCTCAATCGAGTGCATGGCACGGCGATACGTACTGATCGACCGAGGCCGCGACGACACATGTCAAAATGACGAGGCGGTGCCGCTTCCGTCAGAGGCGCCGGTCGCCCGGAAAACCAGCGATTTTATTCAGATCGGCGCCTATAGGACCGATGTCGTCGCGGTGTCGCCTTCGATATCCATTGCGGAGAGTGCCGCCGAACCGGAGGGACAACTTGCAGCGACAAGTGAGGAGTTGAGTCTTCTTGGCCCCCTCGAAACGGCCTCGTCGCTCCTGGCGGGCAATTGCACCCGGGGTGAAGAAGCGCTGCTGGACCTGAGGGACGGCGAGTTCCTACCATTGCCGTTCTTAGGCACTCGTTTAGACGCGCTGGCGGGCATGATGAGAAGTCCGTGGGATATCTACGCAGACAGTGTGCCAGATCGGGCCCCCATCTTGACGCAACCCAAGGTGGAGCAATCATCTCGCCAAGAATCATCGAGCGGCGGTCACGGCTTTCCTTGCCGCCTGCGGCTTATCATTGGCAGATGTCCGGAATGCCGGCATCGTAAGCGTGCTGGATCGTGCAGGGAAAATGCTTCTGTATTCCGCCGCGCTGCACAGCATACTCTCCGAGCGAGAGCTGGCGAACAATTATTCAGAAATAAGAGTTCCGACGAAAAAACCCTGAGTCTCGTTCCCGATGTCGGTGAGGCGTTGCTCGCAGTTCTGTGCAATGACTCCAGCGGGTTCCTCCGCGGAGACCTGGCCGTTGAGCAAGCCTTCACCGACCGTGGGACGCATGACGTGTCATTCGCGGCTGTGCAGAAGGCTCTGTCCAGCGTTCGTGCACGCTTGTCCCTAGCAGGGATCGAGAAGGCGATGGGGCGGCCCCGTTCCCTTTTGCACCGCAACCATAAGGCGCGAAACCGGAGCGCGTACGTGCGCGTCTTCAATGACGTCGTATCGAGCATCGAAACCGATTTGCTCCGGAGCTTCGGCGCCGACTTCGCGCGCCCAGTGCGAGAGCGTAGTCGACCCGCCCGCCGATCCCACGATGAGAGCGTCCGCTCCGAAGGGAAGTGGGCGGGTTGATGATGGTGATTGAGGAAACGATGCCAAAATCCCAGCCACTCGTCCTCCTTCACGCCGAGGAGCAGTTGGCTGTCCCTTCGCCGTCATCGCCAGTGGCGGACGAACTTACCTGGGAGATGCTTGCGCTCGACCGACTTAATCCACTGGTCGCGGCCGCGGCGGCGCTGCTGGGTCTCAGCGCTCAGCTCAAGAGCAGTGCTAGCCATATCGACGTTGAAGCACTGCGCCTTAGGGTGCTGCGGGAGATCGATGCTTTTGAGCGTCGGATCACGCCGCTCGGATTGCCCTCGCGAGCGATCAAGGTCTGCAAATACGCCCTCTGCGCGACCATCGATGACATCGTTCTGAACACAGCCTGGGGCAGCAACAGCGTCTGGACGACGCGCAGCTTGGTGGGATCGCTGTTCAGCGATACCTGGGGCGGCGAGCGCTTCTTCGATCTGCTGACGCAATTGAAAAATGAACCGGCCATCAATATAGAACTGCTGGAGCTGCTCTACTACTGCATGAGGTTGGGCTTCGAAGGCCGCTACCGCGTCACTGCGGGAGGAGCCGCAGAGCTCAGTGTGCTGTGCGAAGACGTCTACCGCCTGATCCGAGCAGCCCGTGGTGACTTCGAGCGCGAACTATCCCCGCACTGGCGGAGGAACTCAAATAATCCGAAGCCACGCCGCACAATCGTTCCAATCTGGGCCGTCGTAGCGTTTGGGGCAGGATTACTCCTCTCGATCTATACCGGACTCCTGCATGCATTAAATGCCCGCGCCGACGCTGTCTTCAACGATATCGCGACATTGCCGCCGAACGGCGTTGTCAGATCGGCGAGAATCGCATTGCCACCAAAGGTTGTTATGAGCAGCGACCGACTGCGTAACTTCCTCGAGCCCGAAATCCGCGAAGGGCTTGTCACTGTGTCCGAGGACCCACAGCAGATCGTCGTTATCATTCGCGCCTCCGGGATGTTCGATTCTGCTAGTCCGGAAGTGAAGAAAATGTTCCTGCCGCTTCTTTTACGAATTGGTCGTTCTCTGAACGGTGAGTCGGGATCGGTCCTCCTGACCGGGCACACCGACGCCATTCCGGTGCAATCACTCGCCTTCCCTTCAAACGATTCCCTTTCGCTCGCGCGTGCGAGCGCAGCTGCCGAGATTATCAAATCCATGATGGATGACCCAGGCCGCGTGCGAGAAGAGGGCAGAGGGAGCGGAGAACCGGTCGCTTCGAACCACACGCCCGAGGGCCGCGCGCGGAACCGTCGGATTCAAATCATCATCACAAAGACACAATGAAGACAAGCCATGCAGTCAATCAAGAAAGCGCTTAGGTGGCAATGGCTCCGTGTCGGCGGGGCGGCGATCGTATGTGCCTTAATCTTCACGCTCGGACCGCATATCTCGGTCGGAGGATTTGCGCCGCTTGACAGCCTTCGCAGCCAGATCGCGGCATCGATGCTGATTCCGGTCGGATACACCGTGATCTACTTGATCCAGTCCCAGCTTTACAAGGTTCAGGCCTATTTTGAAGACCTCGTCCAATCACGAGTGTCGGGAGCGCTGGACGCGGGTGGGGCCGAGCAGAAGAAGGGAGACCCAAGGCCTTCCGACCGAAGTGTGGGGCAAGCCAGCACGCTTGCTGAAAGAGAGCTGGAGGCGATTCGTCATCGTTTTCGCGAGACCCTTACCACACTCAAGGGGCGCCGCTACGCAGGAGGTATCAGCAGGCGGTGGCTCTATCAGCGGCCCTGGTATGTGATGATCGGTCCGCCCAACTCGGGGAAGACCACAGCAATAGTCAATTCCGGGCTCAGCTTTCCGATGGCGGCGAGGTCCGGTCTGAGAGCCGCCGGTGGGTTAGCGGGTACGGAAAACTGCGACTGGTGGATCACCGATGACGCGGTGTTCGTCGACACTGCTGGGCGCTACACGATACAGGAGGGTGATGCAGACCGGGACAAAGCGGTTTGGCGTGGCTTGCTTCATATGCTCAGACGCTCCCGGCCACGGCAGCCGCTGAACGGTGTCTTAGTCACGATCGCAATCAGCGAGCTGAATTCTACATCCGAGGAAGTGCTCGCCGATCGCGCGCGCTGTATCCGTGAGCGGCTCCTCGAAGTGTACAGGGAGCTTCGCCTGCAACTGCCGATTTATGTGCTTTTCACTAAGAGCGATCTGCTGGCGGGATTTGTTGAATTCTTCGACGATCTGGGTCGCGAGGGGCGGGAGGCGGTGTGGGGGTTCACCTATGCGCAAGAGGCGTCGGAGGACGAAGGCGATCCGATGGCGTTTGCCGCAGCATACGATGCGCTTGTTGGCCGCCTAAACGAAAGGCTGCTTGAACGAATGCAGCACGAAAGCAACCTCCAGCGTCGCGCGCTCATGTTCGGCTTCCCACAGCAGGTCGCTAGCCTCAAGCACCTGACGCAACAGTTCTTGAAGGAAGCCTTTGGCGGGAATTCGTTCCAGGAACCGCTTATGCTCCGCGGCGTCTACTTCTTAAGCGGCACGCAAATTGGCATGCCCTTCGATCGAGTTGCGAACGCCAGATCTCAGACCTTCGAGATCGCTCAGCCGCCCTGTACAGCGCTTCGTGGCCCGGGCCGTAATTATTTCATCAGCCGGCTGCTGCGCGAAGTCGTTTTCGCCGAAGCTGGGCTCGTCGATGCCAATCACCGCTTCGATCGGCGCCAGCGGCGGATCCGGTATGGCGCCTACACGATGATAGCGGCGGTCATTGTTACCGCCAGCGTCTTATGGACGTTCAGCTATATTCGGAATGTTCAGCTGATCGAGAGCGTTCGCCTAATGGCTGGCAGCTATGCTAGAGGGGCCGAAAAGCTGAAGCTCGACCGGGTTGAGAGTGGCGATCTTCGACCCATCCTGCCACTGCTTCAGCGGCTGCGTGATGCCAACGGCGACAGCGCGGGCGGCCGCCTATCAAGTTCGGGTCTCGACCAGAGTAAGAAAATCAAGGTTCAGACGCTCGCGGCGTACCGCCGCGCCGTGAACACCATCCTGCTGCCGCGGCTGATGTTCCGGTTGGAAACCTTATTGGTCGAGCGGCACGACGATGATCAGTTCGTCTACCAGGCGTTAAAGGTTTACCTGATGCTGGGTCAGCAGGGTCCGCTCCAGCGCGCGGTCGTCAAAAACTGGATGGCTGCCGACTGGCGAGTGATGTTTCCGGCCGAAGCCGATGCCGGCCTGCGCAGCGCGCTCGCTGATCACCTGGATGCACTCATGGAAGGGCCGCTGCCCCATAGTGAGCTTAATGGCGAACTGATCGAGAGGAGCCGCGCGAAGCTCCAGACCGTCTCGATGGCGCGCCGCGTCCTCGACATCATCGCGACCAGTCCCGAAGCCTCGCGGGCGCCAACCTGGCGTCTGGCCGACCATGCCGGGCCGCTGGCGCAGGGCGTCTTGGCTCGCAAATCGGGACAGCCGCTCAGCGAGGGGGTTCCTGGCATCTACACGAGGGCGGGGTTTTACGGAACCTTCCTGCGATTGCTGCCGCAAGTGGCTGACGCTGTCGCTGCAGAAGGCTGGGTTCTCGACTCACAGGTAGTCGCGCCGATTGCAGCCGGTGATGTGAGCCAGAAGCTGCGGCGTTCGGCGGCGGATCTCTACGCTCAGGAGTTCGCGTTGCACTGGGACCAGCTCATTGGCGATATGTCCATCCGCCCGTCTGGGGGTATCGATGACGCGCTGCGCACCTTGAACACGCTGTCCGCGCCGACGTCACCAATGCGCCTGTTCCTTTTCGCGGCGGCGCAGGAGCTAAAGCTCAAGCAACCACCGGCTCCCGAGGACGGCTTGACTAAAGGTGACAGTGTCCCCCAGGGCGAGGTGTTGCCAAGCGAGCTCGAGGCACTCTTCCGGTCTCAACCGGCCGCGGACACGCCTGAAGCTCACGTCCAGCTCTATATGGGCGATCATTTCCGGTGGCTGCACCAGCTGGTCGAAGTGCCGTCGAACAGCCAAGCGGGCGCGCAGGCGCCGATCGACAGTGCTCTCCGGGATCTCGGCGAACTGTATCGCTCCCTCAGCCAGGCGCAGGGGCTGGCGGGTTCGAACATCTTGGAACACAACGGGCAGGCGGGCGTCGCCATCCAACAGATCGAGGCGGGGGCGGCCGATCTGCCCGAACCCATCCGGCAATGGATCCTCGGCCTCAGCCGCCACAGCTCGGACCTAACCGTCAGCGGCATGAGGCGCGGGTTGGCGAGCGGTTGGGCGGGCGGCCCCGGCGATTTGTGCCGACGGGCTACCGAAGGACGGTATCCCTTCGCGAGCGGATCCCGCCGGGATATCCCTTTGAGCGATTTCGCCCGACTGTTCGGCCGCAAGGCGGAGATCGACACTTTCTTCGCCGAGAACCTTTCCCCATTCGTCGACAAATCCAAAGGTTCGTGGCAGTTTCGGCCAACGAGCGGTGTCGATTTCCCTATCGGCCGCAATACCTTGGCCCAGTTCCAACGGGCAGCCACGATCCGCGACACCATGTTCGATGATGCCGGCCAGGTGTCAGTTGGATTCCTGCTCACCGTCGCCGAGACCGATCCGTTGACAGACCAGGTGGTGGTAGACATCGACGGCCAGCGCCTCGAACATCGACGAGGAACGGCCGCCGCGGCCATGCATTTCCATTGGCCTACGGCCGGCGGCGTCGGCGGCGCTTCCGTCGCTTTCATCGGTTTTCAAGGCGCCACCCTCTCCAAGAGCGGCCATTGGGCGCTGTTTCGCCTCTTAAATGAGGCGGATAAGCAGCCATTGGGAGGAGGGGACCTTATTCAGGTACGACTGGTGTCCGGTCGCCATTGGGCGGTTTTTAACCTCCAGCCTGACAGCGTGATGAGCCCGTTGTCACGCAATCTGCTGTCAGAATTCCGATGTCCAGATTTCTTATGAACGCCGGGATAGCATCCGACTGGCGCTGGGAAAGCCCTATGGGGTCACGAGACGCCCACGCAGGTCTGCGGCGGGAGAGGTCGGCATGTCGGTTGCCGGCCGGATCGGAGGCGGTCACGGCTGCGACTGGCGGCGATCGTCGCTTGATCTCGGCGCGCCGCTTTCCCGCTCGACTCGACCGCTGGAGAGCGCGGTCACCTCCATCAGGCAGATCTTCGGGAAGTTGGGTGATCAGATCCTGTCCCACCCTATCAACCGACGTACACTGATCTAGAACAGGAAACTGGAGAGATATAATGGCCGGAATGAAGCACAATAGGACAAGAGCGAAGAAATTTCTGCAGTTGATCGACCAGACGAAGAACAGAGCGGATTTGGAGTTCTGCTTTGCGGTTGGCACGGTTGGCGATCTGCGGAAGCCTGCTGTCCTGGTGAGTAAGAAAAAGCTCAATGGATTGGCACAAACTTTGAAAAACATGCCTTTTGAAGATGATGAGGATAGTAGTAAGGAGAACTTTTCGCTTCTGCGGAGAGGCACGGGCAGGATGAACGAAAACGGCGTTATCCTCGTCAAGTTGGCTGATGGTGGAAAGGCCGGGTTCCCGCAGGTCCAAAAGGTGATGAAGAAGTATTTCGTGAACTTCCGCATGAGGTTGCCTGACATGCAGGAAGCAGGAATCTTAACTGAAGAAGACATTCAGCAGTTTGAGATGAACGCCGAGGAGAACTCCCAATTTCTTCCGCCCGACGACTCTGAAGAATTCAATCGGCCGATGACGGCGCTCGATAGCGCGGAAGGGAACTCTGCAGGGAGTGTTGAAGAAACTGAAGAGAGAAGCAAGCGTGAAGGCGGGGCTGAGCTCCTGGAGCAGCTTCTCCCGGAAGTGAAGGAGGGCATTGCCGCCGCGGCCGCGACCATTTCCAATCACGCAGTAAGTCTCAGCGCGCAAATTGGCGCGGGACAGACCGCAGAGTTGTCCCATCTGACCACGAAGATCGCGGATTGGCTGCAACGTGTGCTGGCTGCGACGCCTCCGGAAGAGCAGGAGGCAACGCTGCACAACTTCGCCGGCCGACTTCTGTTGATGCTGGCCTATCCTGAGAATCTGCGAAATCTTCAATATGTGGATGACATGCCCGATGGGGCGGGGCAGGGCGAGACAAACGGCGACCGCCGCGAAGAGGTCGTGGTGAATGGGATCGATCTGAACAGAGTTCCAACGGGCGCTCTCGATCAAGACGAGGTAGTAGAGTCCTTGTTCCGTCTGATCAAGGCAAAGGCTCAGGAGCGACAACTTTCTTATCCGCTAGAGAACGCGAATTCTGAGAGGATTGCGAAGATAGTGTCGTCGCAATGGCCGAAGGAACTAGGCGATGCAGCCCGTAGGCGCGCGGTTGTGGAGCGTCTGATCGCAGCGGTGGTCCCGCGGCCCGGTAACGATGATCAACTTCTGGTCCTTCTTGGCATCGCAGACCAGCCCGAACGGACCAAATCCATCGAGAACTCGGTCGAAAGTATCATAGCTATATGGCAGGCTCATCTCGACACTGCCTTGACGCTGCGGGATGAGGTAAAGAGCAAGATCAACCAGATGGTCGATGTGGAAGCCCGCGGCGGAACGTGGAGGTATGTCGACGACATCTTCCTGCAGTTCGGAGGAGAGCTTTCAGATCAGCTCTCCGCCATCACCGAACGCAACGGTGAGGCACTGTCGAGCGCGACCGAGCGTGTCCGAACCACAGTCCAGAAGAAGCTCGATTATCTCAACGGCAGCGACATTGTAGCCATGCTTGACAATCCTCCAATCGACATCGGTCCGGGCACTATAGGGCAGACGCTGCGGGAAGGGCTCGCGGCCATCACCGATGGACTGAAGCGCATCGAAACCTCGCGCGCCGCGCCCGCCGCGTAATAATCGCCTGTTCTCGATGCCGGCCGACCCACCGGAAGGCCGGGCGAGCAGGCCATCAACGGCCTCATCAGCGACGGAAGGAGTTCCGCCGCTCAGGTGGGTCAGCGAAGCGGTGAAGGAGCGGCGCACCAACAGAGGCTCTTCGGCTCTTCTTCATCGGCTGCCGCTTCAACGACCAGATGCTGCGCGCCTACGCCCGACAGATCATGACGCGATCCAACGCACCACGTTTTGCGGTGCTGGATGCGGCAGCGCCGACCAACAACCAACGCCGTTTCCTTGCAGCAAGCCCGATCACGCTTATCGACGTGCCGACTGGCGAAGCTGCGGCTAGGCTTATCGGCTGAAAACCAGAGTAGAGAAGGAGTGTTGCGGGTACGACGATACACGAGGATTTCGGAGGTCGGTCGTCGGCACCGACGTCGGAGGCGGATTTGCCGTAAACGTTGATCATCACGGCCGCTGTTTGAAAGTGCCGCTCGCCTTGCTATGAATCCACCCATCCCTTTTTTGCACGCATTCCATCCAAACAAACAATTTTACTGGTCAAAACAATTGCCCTTAGAAAAAACGCTGAAGAGCGCTGTGCAGAACGATTGTGTGGAGTTCTAAAAATGGGTCCTCAGGTTCGGTAGAGACTGTGCTGGAAAACGAGTTGGAGCACTCTGTCAGTTGCCTGGCCTCGATTGTTATCACGTTGGACGTGATCGGCCAAATCTTGGCCGTTGCTTCTGCCGTTTCAGTGCTAATGGGCTCTCACAAGAAGCACTGTTGCCTGGTCGACTAAATCTGTGAGTGCATCCCTCACAATGACTAGAAGCCAGAGCAGGCGCGCTCGCAGCCGCAAGGACATGATCTGCGTCTTTTGCAGGAACACCAAACCTCGTGATTTTCTTGCGGCTGTCGGGCCGAAATATGAAGGACTGAGTAATGTGGATAGGTTACGTGCAGTTCTGCTGCAAATGCTTCGGTCAGGGTTTCCGTGCGGCGTCGCAACTATAGCATCAAGAAGGTTGCGCAGCATCGATTGTCGGCAATGTCGCCGAGCCGGTCGCTATTAGTATCGGCTTCGCCTGTGAGCTCTATCTGACACGTCAAACACAAGCTTTGAACTTACGAAAGCCGGCGGTCGGGCCAGAGCGACCTACCTTTCGAAACGGACTGGAGAGCAACATGCTGTGTCTAGGGCTGAGTGGGCGTCTAAGCAGAGTCTACGAAAATTCGTTCGATCTACCGAACAGCTTTATGCACAATGGGGCTGCGGTTCGCGTTCGCGACGGCCGAATGATAGCGGCAGTCGAGGAGGAGCGCCTTAACCGGATCAAGCACTCCAACACGCTACCAATTCGTTCGATTCAATATTGCCTCGCATCTGCAGGTGTTCAGCTCAGCGACATCGACCGCATCGCGTATTATGCAACCGAGGCCTATTGCAACGCTGTGCTCGAGCGCGTGCGCCTCTCTCACCCAAGCACCCCAGTATCGGATGCGAGGCTGTTGCAACGGGCTCGGGGAGGTCGACACGGGCTCTATATTCCTGTGGGACACCCCGATGTTCCATGTGATCGCCATCGTCACACAGATCTGGCCGCCCATTGGACGCGTGATGGCACAATGCCATGGAGGTTGTCACCCGCGCTCCACCGCCGAGATGAACTCGAAAAACGTTGGACCCGGAATTGATTGTTGAGGAATGAACTTCATGAAACGCAATGTAGAAAAAGAGGTGACGGATCAACTCGCTTATAGGCGAAAGATGTTGCAAGATTGGAGAGGAGAGCGCCTCACTGGACACCAGATAAACCTAGCATCAATAGACCTCAACCTCCTGGTGGCGCTCGAGGCTCTGCTCGAATACCGGAACGTGACGCACGCGGGCCAGCACATCGGGCGGAGTCAACCGGCGATGAGCCGGGCACTGGGAAGGCTGCGCGGCTTGTTCAATGATGATCTCCTGGTGCGGTCTTCAACGGGTTTGATCCCAACGCCGCAAGGCGAACATTTGGCTCAAAGGCTGCCGTCGGCACTGCGTACGATCCGAGAGATGGTGACAAGCCGCAGCGTAATCTCAAAAGAATGGGGGAGGGGGGCAACGCTGGCGATCCCCGATCATCAAGCTTTGGCTGTACTACCGCGCCTCCTGCCGTGGTTACGCGAGCGTGCCCCTCATCTCGACACACTCGCCTGTTTGCCGTTTGATCGTGCCGTGCGGGGGCTTGAGCAAGGTGATATTGATTTGGCCGTTGGGCATATTGACGTGCAACTGCCTGGCTATTTTCGGCGCAGTCTCTATACAGACCGCTTCGCGTGTTTGTTGCGCCACGACCATCCCGCGCTGGCGCAGGAATGGACGATCGACAACTTCGCGACCTTGCGTCACGCTGCCATCAGTACGGACTCCCCCGACCATTTCGGCCCGATCTACGACCACTTGCCCAACTTGCGAGAGGATCGTAGTCCCATACTTTTTTCCAGCGTTCTCACGGCAGCGGTGGTGGCTTCGGGGACGGATTTGGTATTGCTCGTCCCGCGCCGCGTTGCGACCCAAGTTTCCGCGATGCTGCCGCTTAGGGTTGTTGATCCACCCCTCGAGCCGGCACCGTACAAGGTCATGCTCATCTGGCACGAGCGGTGCCATCACGACCCGCAGCATAAATGGCTGCGCAAGGAGGTCGCCGCAGCGTTGGAGACGGGAGCAGACTGACACAAGAAGCGGTGATCGGGATGCTCCCGAAGCATCAAAGAGAGCAAACGGGGATTTTGCGCGGGGAGATGACCAAGGGCTCAGCGCTGCTGCGCCCGAGAGTGCCAGGCATGTTGGACGAATATCGAGACTTGGATGCCTATGTGCTCGCGGGGTCTGCTTGTATCCGGGCTTCTGCTGAGCTGCGGCTCGGCCCTGCAGTGGCGCGGATATCTTCGCGCCGGCTCTCGGATCGACCATTTTGATGGTGATCGTCAAGTGATCAACATTTATGTCAGCAGGCTCGCCGACACGGTCTGGCACTGCCGGACCGTTGGTTGAAAGACACAGCTTGATATCGGGGACCTCTGTGGCTCCGCGTGCAAATGTCGCCTTTGTCTTCTTCCGGTCATAACAGGCATCGCTTGGTCCGGCGATAAAGAGCACGGAAAGCTGAGGGACTTCATTGGCGACCGCAACGACCTTTCGCAGCGCCTGGTCAGGCGTCGGCCGGCTTTCGTTGGCGCAGTATTTACGATTGCAGTAGTTGCACTGGATATTGCAAGCTGGTGCGGCTACGACGTGCATGCGCGCGAAATAGTAGTGCGCTTGTTCTAAATAGCAGGAAAGGTCCGTGATTTTCTCCCAGACAGCCGGCTCGACGTGGTGCGGCTTTGCGGACGAACCGCACAATGACGCGGCGCAAGCAGTGGACTTCGCTGTGGCCAGCAGTTGGTTCATAGTTGTCGTGCTGGTCAGGTTCTTGAGCGAAATCATTGGTGGGGGCATTAAAGGCTCCGTTGCTGCTTAACTTGGCGGTTCAAGAAGCAAGGGCCATGCCAATGAAAATTGCTTAGGTTTTCAATTGGTTAGCGTTTTTTGTCCGGTTCCTCCATTTGCGACCCGACATAGGGCTGTCAGGCATTCGACAATAGACCTACACCGGTAAAATGGTGGCTCGCCTCGAGTGCTTGAGTTGAGGAGGCAGGTCGGGCCGCTCGACCACACCAGGCTTAGAACTTTCTTTCACCCCGATTTGATGCCCGCGGATGGCATAACCAGCCGAACGTGGGGTGACGCCGAGAGGCGAGCCGCCTGGCCCCAGATTTCTCCCTCGCGTCGATCAGCCGCTCCCGCTCGGTCAGACGAGCCCGATTGGGAGCCAGGCAGGATCGTTCGGATCACAGGCTTTGGAGGAGACTTCGCCGAGACAGGCACCGGCAGCCCCGGCGGCCGCAAACGGGGATCCAGTCGACATTGGTCTCTTTCTGGCGAACTCGTCGATCGCATTGTCGCCGAATGGACCGTTACCTACCTTCCACACAAGCGCAGAGAGGCCCTGGCTGTTCTTGCAGACAAAATCCAACGCACCAATGGTCCTTGATTGCGCGGGAGTTGCTGTCCTACGCACGCTGTTTGAGTTCACAGACGTTCCCTGGGAAGTGGCATTGCGAGACCAAGTCAAGCGCCGACGGCGCGAATGTCCGTTCGCAGATGCATAGAACGCCATTTTCAACTCAAGACCAGACTTGCGACGGGCCATGGACCACGAAAATGGGTCGAATTGCATGATCGCGAACGATCCGCGACTGTCCTATCGGTATTGCCGCGGGATAGACGGGCGGACGAGGCGGGGCTG
This sequence comes from Rhizobium sp. PRIMUS64, assembly GCF_023006465.1. NCBI lineage: Bacteria > Pseudomonadati > Pseudomonadota > Alphaproteobacteria > Hyphomicrobiales > Rhizobiaceae > Rhizobium > Rhizobium sp. PRIMUS64. The sequence continues at coordinate 110,551 of NZ_JALBGX010000007.1, forward strand.
CGCAGCTCCTTCTGGCCTGATGCGCAGGACGTTCACGGAGCGTATCCGGGCTCCGCCGAGGGATTCATTGAGTTCACGCTTGGTGTCTTCAAGACCGAACCGCGTAACATCCACCAGATCACCAACGTTCTGATTGAGTTTATCAGCCCGACTGAAGCAGCTGTCGAGAGCTACTTCACTGCGCTCCAACGAGGGCCGGACTGCGGCCGGATCATACTTGCCAGGTTTCTCCTATGTGGTCGATATTGCGACCATTTTCAGAAAAGGGAAGGGGAGTGGAGAATTGCCGACCGCACAGTGGTCTATGATTGGCTCGAGGAGCAGACACAGCAGGCGGCGTCGCCAGAGATTGAGCGGTTCGGTTTCAGGCAGCCGATCGGAACATCGCATTCTAACGACCCGGTCTATACGCTCGGAAGCGGCAAAGAGCATGAAAGCCGAGGCGGAATAGCGGCGCGTTCAGCTGGTGCCGAACTCTTCTTTTCCGGGACGTGGTGCTAACTTGCTGTCATCTGGCTCCTTTAGCGTTAGATCGCATACGCCGGAGCAGGAGAAGCTAATCCATGAAGCAAGCAGACACCCGCCGTCATTACACGCGCTGCAGGCGGGATTGGCCGCGCTCTGGTCGATGCCTTTGCGACAAACGGCGACATTGTCGTTGCCGTGGATCTTCCTGGAAGCGGAACGGTGCGGTGCGGCGTTGCCGCGCGGCCCTGTGATCTTCAATGTGGCCTCGCTGGGCGGGTTGCTGGGCGATCCCAGACGCAACGGCTACGCTGCCTGGAAGGGGCCTGATCTTGATCACGAAAAGTTTGGCATGCGAGTTGGCGTCGCGTCGAGTGGGCCTGACGGCCATAAGAGCTCGGCTATGTGCGCACGCCGATGGTCGAGAACTGGAACGCGCCGACGAGACGGATCTCGCCGCTATTCGCCGACGCGTGCCGATGGGGCCCATGGGCGCGTCCCGATGATGTCGACCGGACCGTGCGGTTTCCGGTCAGCTCGCACGTTGATCATTCATCGACATCGTGTCGGACGGTCGCCTTGGGCTTGGCGACGGGTCCGGATACGAGCGATTCGAGTTCAAGCGCTTCGGTGTCGTTATTCATGAGGCGCCTGGGGAGTACCTGGGTGATCTTTTACGGGCTCAACCAGAAGGTTTTCGAACCCGACGGCCATTATCAGAAGATACCCCAAACGGCGATATCGTTGCGGACCACCCAGAAGCCAGCCCCGCCAATCTGCATCGCGGCAGGATCGGAGTGCAGCATGAGGCGGGCCGTCGCAGAGAGTCGCAGCAATTATTGCAGTCTCTAATCTTCGCCTGCGTCCTCCCGTAATACAAGGGCGTATCAACTCAGAGCTTGTGAAGCTTTTGAGATGGTGCGGTTTTGGCCGGTCTTGGCTGGCCGATGCAGTCGAGCGTCAGACGATTGCGCGCTGCGTTCGGATGGTCGCGTATGGGCGCTGGGTGATGGCCTTGGCTTAGCCGTTGGCGAGCCGATGGCCTTGCAAGATATTGTTGGTGAGTGCGTAGCAGAGCACGACGGCCTGGACCTTTTCGATGCCGCGCACCGTCAATTGTCGCAGATTCCAGTTGCGCCAGCGGGCATGGATGCATTCGCAGATCGAGCGGGGTTTGTACTGAGCCTTGCCGGTCTCGCTTGCCATGCGGGCTCGCCAGGCCGACACACCCGGACCGTCGCCGCGCCGCGGCAAGAAGGGATCGGTTCCGTGCTTGGACTGAGTGGGCGGACAAAAGACCTCAACCCCTTCGCCGTGCGCCCACTCGATATCTTCAGCGCTGCCAAAGCCGCCATCGGCGAGATAGCGCCGCGGCAGATGGCCGCTTAGCGCGCGCAACCGCTCCAGCATCGGCCGCATGAGGCCGTGATCGGAGCCGGCATTGGTCACCTCGAGCCCGACCACGAACTGCTCACCGGCCGTGCTCGCAACCTGCACATTATAACCCGGGCGGAAGCCGCCGTCGGCCATCTTCATCACCCGCGCCTGTGCATCCGTGCTGGAGGCGCGCGGCTCCTTCGGCTTTTTGCGATTGCCGCGCTTTTCTTCGCGCGCCTGGCGATGGCGCTCGATCTCGTCAAGAGCGACCTGGGCTGCTCTGAGCCGCTCGCCGCGCTCGCGCGCCGCCCGCTCCCT
>NZ_JALBGX010000080.1:0-30762 GCF_023006465.1 Rhizobium sp. PRIMUS64
CCGTGGATTTTCTCACCAAACCGGTGCGGGACCAGACGCTGCTCGACGCCATCACAGCGGCCATTGCGATGGATGCCGAACGAAGGGCGGAAGCCGCGCCGGCTTCGGCGCGGCGAAGAACAGCGAGCGCATCGGTGACGCCGAAGAGATCGGCAACCGTTTCGTCAGATGCTACCTGAACGCTCTGCCGCAGCACGCCAAGGCTGCCGTTGACGGATACGGTGCCCGAATGCGGCTGGATTTCACCGGAGACGAGCTTCAGCAGCGTCGTCTTGCCGACGCCGTTGCGCCCGCCGAGACCGGTACGCTCGGCTCCGAAACTCAGGTCGAGATTGGAAAAAAGCGGCCGCCCGTCAGGCGCGGACCACGAAATTTGGGAGAGGGTGATGGATGCAGGCATGGATATGGATTTCCCGGTTGGCAAGGCGAACTGGCGTTGCGATCGGGTTAAAATCCATTGCGGCACACATCCTGTTGAAATGGTCGATGGCGGGGAATTTAGGGAATAAAGGCTGAAGGTTCAAGGCAAAGCAGCCAATGGGGCGGCAGGCACCAACCTTGCTCCCTCTTCTCCCCGGCGGGGAGAAGGTGGCCCGAAGGGTCGGATGAGGGGGCCGCACGGTACCCCGTTGCTGCCTTTCGCCGGCCGCTCAAGGCGTTCGTCGCTGACGCTTCTCACACCCCCTCATCTGCCTGCCGGCATCTTCTCCCCGCTGGGGAGAAGGGACCCAGGCCTACCGCTTCAAGCTGCCCAAGATCCCGCGCACCAGCGCCCGGCCAACTTGTGTCGCCACCGTGCGCGCCACGCTCTTCATTGCCGCTTCCACCACTGTTTCGCGCTGGTAGCCGGAAGTCCGGCCGCGCGATTGGCCGCGGCCCTGGTTGTCGTCGTCATTGCCGCCGCCGAAGCCCGGCAGGTTCCAGCCGGAGGTCGTGCCGCCCTGTTGCTGAGGCGCTTCTTCCTGGGCTCGCTTGGCGGCTTCGGCATCGGCCGCCTTCTTCGCCCGTGCGGCCAGCAGCTCGAAGGCGGATTCGCGGTCGATATCCTCGTCATAGATGCCGAGAACCGGGCTCCTGTCCATGATCTGCCGGCGCTCGTCATCCGTCACCGGGCCGACGCGGCCGGATGGCGGGCGGATTAGCGTGCGCTCGACAATCGAAGGCGCGCCTTTGGCCTCCAGCGTCGAGACCAGCGCCTCGCCGGTGCCGAGATTGGTGATGACCGTGGCGCAATCGAAGGCCGGGTTCGCACGGAAGGTATCGGCCGCCGTCCTCACCGCCTTCTGCTCGCGTGGCGAATAGGCGCGAAGCGCGTGCTGTGCGCGGTTGCCGAGCTGGGCGAGCACCGTTTCCGGTACGTCGAGCGGGTTCTGCGTCACGAAATAGACGCCGACGCCCTTGGAGCGGATCAGCCGCACCACCTGCTCGACGCGTTCGGTCAGCACCTTCGGCGCATCGTTGAAGAGCAGGTGCGCCTCGTCGAAGAAGAAGACGAGCTTCGGCTTGTCGGGGTCGCCCACCTCGGGCAATTCCTCGAACAGCTCGGAGAGCAGCCAGAGCAGGAAAGTGGCGTAAAGCCGCGGGTTCATCATCAGCTTGTCGGCGGCCAGCACCGAGATCTGGCCGTAGCCACTATTGCTGGTGCGCATGATGTCGGTGATCTTCAGCGCCGGTTCGCCGAAGAAGTGCTCGGCGCCCTGCTGTTCGAGAACGAGCAGCGCCCGCTGGATCGAGCCGACCGAGGCCTTGGAGATCAGCCCGTACTGGTTGGAAAGTTGGCTGGCATTCTCGCCCATGTAGTTGAGCAGCGAGCTGAAATCCTTGAGGTCGAGCAGCGGCAGCCCGCCCTGGTCGGCGATCTTGAAGGCGATGTTGATGACGCCTTCCTGCGGTTCGGAGGCATCCATCAGGCGGGCGAGTAGCAGCGGTCCCATCTCGGCGATGGTGGTGCGCACCCGGTGGCCCTTCTCGCCGAACAGATCCCAGAAAATCACCGGAAACTGGTCGAATTCGTAATCGGCAAAGCCGATCTGCTCGGCGCGTTTCGTTAGGAAATCCCTGGGCTCGCCCTTGGCGGCGATGCCGGAAAGGTCTCCCTTGATATCGGCCGCAAAGACCGGAACGCCGGCCCGGGAGAAACCTTCGGCGAGCACCTGCAGCGTCACCGTTTTGCCGGTGCCGGTAGCGCCGGTGACGAGGCCGTGGCGATTGCCGAATTTCAGGTCGAGATATTCCGGCTTGTTGATGCTGTCATCGGGATTGCGGCTCGCGCCGATGAAAATCTTGCCTTCCTCGATCATTCGGAATGCTCCCTTGGGGCTCTGCCGCCATTTATGAGAAGGCTTGCTTCAGCTACCTTCATCGAACCATCGTTTCCCTGTTATAAGCAGGCAGGCGCATGCGGACAACTGTTTGCATTGAAAGCAAAACCGGACAAAGCGCCGCCCGGGGAGGGCCGGCTTGAGTTGCTGTGGAATTTCGAATAACGTTGACGTTAACGTCAAAAAATAGGAGGCTGACGATGAATGAAATTGTGACCCAGATCGCCGATCGCGTGGGTATTGCGCCTGATTTGGCCGAAAAGGCGCTCGGCATGATGCTCGGCTTCCTGCAGCGCGAGGCCGCCGATGGCCCCGTTGCCAAGATGATCGAAGCGATCCCCGGTGGCGCCGATCTCGTCGCCCAGTTCAACGGCGCAGGTGCCGGCGGCGGCGGTCTGCTCGGCGGGCTGATGAGCTCGCTCGGCGGCGGCGGCATCATGGGGCTCGGCCAGCAGTTGATGGGCGAAGGCCTCGGCATGGGCGAGATCACCTCGCTTGCCAAGGAAACCATCGCGATCGCCAGGCAATATGCTGGCGAGGAAGTCGTCGACGAGGTCGTCGCTTCCGTCCCGGGCCTCAGCCAGTTCGTCTGAGACGAGAGATCAGGAGCCCCGCATTTTGCGGGGCTCATTGTTCTCGCTTCGGAAGCACCGGAGTGAAGAGCATCCGCGGTCCCTTGGATGGAAGGAGAGCCCATGGCCATCTGGCGCCCATCGCAGCAGATCAGGGTGAAGGTGATCGGCCTCGCCTGGCGCAATGACCGGCTGCTCGCCGCCGAAGTGGAGGATGACAGTGATCGCATCAAGGGCGTTCGCCCGCTCGGCGGCGCCATTGAATTCGGCGAAAGCCGCGAAGAGGCCCTGCAGCGCGAATTCAGGGAGGAACTCGAGACCGATATTCGCATCGTCGGTCCCTGGCATCTGCTTGAAAACATCTACGAGCATCACGGCGCGACCGGTCACGAATACATCTTTGCCGCTGATATCGAACTGGCCGATGCGTCGCTCTATGAGCGCGATGAGATCCGCTATTCCGAACTCGACGAGACGGCGGCGACGGCGCGCTGGTTCGGCCGCGACAGGCTGCGCGACGCCGGCATCGATCTCTATCCGACAGGTCTCGACAAACTCCTGTCGCGCTGGCGCGATTGAGCCTGATATCCCCCGCTTTGAGGTGGCTTCGGCCGATCGCCAAACTTTGATCGTCTGCGGCCCGCTCCCGGGGGAACAATGAGCTGGCATCGCCTGTTGCTAGAGCAATTCCAGCAAAAGTGTGCAGCGGTTTTGCGTCCGGAATTGCGTGAAACAAAAACGATCGCTGAAACCAGAAGGAATAGCATCATGCGCAGGTTTATTGCAGCAACTTCGATCGCTCTCCTCAGCCTCTCCGCCCCGGTTCTTGCCCAGTCGAACATGGGCATGGATGCCAGCGGCCGGATCGACGGCACGCCGCCGCTCGGCACCGCGCCGGGAGTTGAAACGCAAAGCGGGCTGATAATCCCGCTCGACTCGATCGAAACCGGCAGCATCGACAACGAGCCTCTAAGCGGTCCGGTCGACTGGGCGCGCTGCCCGCCGCGCAAGGCACGCGGAGCGCTTGCCACCGAAGGCGGCAAGAGCGGCGCCTCGGTCAGCGCCGCATGCCGTGATAACGGAAACCAGTAACACCAGGGGAGGGCGCTATTTGCCGTCCTTCTTGTCGCGATGCAGGATGACGCCGAGTTCATGCCACTGCCGCCTGTCGCGCTGGATCAGTTCGTCGGCTGAGGCCGGTCCCATGCTGCCCGGCGCGTAAGCGTCAGGCACGCTCTGATCCCCGGCCCAGATATCGAGGAAGGGCTGCACCGCCGCCCAGCCGGCCTCGATGCCGTCGGCGCGCTGGAACAGCGTCTGGTCGCCGATGAAGAGATCGTAGAGCAGCGATTCATAGCCGGTCGTCTTGGCGATATCGAATTTGTCGGCATAGCGGAAATCGAGAGAGACCGGCACGGTATCGACGGAAAGCCCAGGCGACTTGATCGAGATTTCCATGCTCATGCCCTCGTCCGGCTGTACCTGGATCACCAGCCGGTTCGGCGGCAGGCGGCTCTTGACATCGGTCTCGCGAAACTGTGCGAAGGGCACCGGCTGGAAGGTGATGACGATCTCGGTGTCGCGCGCCGTCAGCGCCTTGCCAGTTCTGAGATAGAAGGGCACGCCGGCCCAGCGCCAGGTATCGGCATAGAGCTTCAGCGCCACGAAAGTCTCAGTCCTGCTGTCGGGCGAAACGTCCTTGGTGTCGCGATAGGCGGGAAGCTGAGCCCCATTGAGCGGGCCTGCGCCATAGGCGCCGCGCACGCCGTGCGTCTTGGCCTCATCAGGCGTATAGATGCGCAGCGCCTTCAGCACTTTGCTTTTCTCGTTGCGGATTGCCTCGGCATCGAAGCTGTTCGGCGGCTCCATGGCGATCATCGCCAGCAGCTGGAAAAGATGGTTCGGCACCATGTCGCGCAGCGCACCTGTCGCATCGTAGAATTTGCCGCGGCTGCCGACATCGACGATCTCGGCGGCGGTGATCTGCACATGGTCGATGTAGCGGCTGTTCCACAAGGACTCGATCATCATGTTGGCGAAACGCGCCGTCATCAGGTTCTGCACCGTCTCCTTGCCGAGGAAATGGTCGAGCCGGTAGACTTGGCTTTCCCCGACCTGCGCGAGAATCTGCGCATTGAGCGCCTGCGCCGAGGTGAGATCGGTGCCGAACGGTTTTTCGATCGCGACACGGCGGAAGACGCCATTGCTTTCATCGGTCAGCCCGTGGGCCGCCAGCTTCTCGACGATCGCCCCGAAGAAGGATGGCGGCACCGCGAGATAGAAGGCGGCATTGGCATTCGGCCCCAGCCGCTTGCCGATCTCGATGAAAATATCGTCCTTGGTGAAATCGCCTGACGTATAGGAAATACGCCGGCGCAGGCTTTCCCAGGCTTCGTCCTTCACCGTCGGCTCTTCGCCGCTCAGATGGTTGAGGAACTGGTCGAGCCGCCCGCGCAGGAATTCATCGTCACCCGGCTCGATGCCGATGCCGAGAATGTGGAGATCGTCGCCGACGAGGCGGCTGCGCGTTAGATTGATGATCGCCGGCACCAGTAGGCGGCGCGTCAGGTCTCCCGTGGCGCCGAAGATGACGAGGGTGACCGGGGGGGTTGGGGCAGCGTCCATGTGTCATCTCCTTGCAATTCGCGGCCGACTATAATGCGTGCCGGTTTCGCCGCAACATAGGCGGCGAGGGGTAACAGGTATTTGACAGCATCTGACGTGCGCCCGAGGTCGGTTACGCTTTGACCGCCACCATGAAAATCCTCGGAAACCTCAGCAGCACCCGCCCATCCGACATCTTTGGATAGGCCTTTTCCACCCGCTTGAGGTAATCTGCCAGGAATGCCTCGCGATGCTCTTCGCCGGCATGGGCGAGATAGGGCATCAGCCCGGTTCCCTTCACCCATTCGACGATATCAGCCGCATCCGCCATCGGGTGATTGTAGATGGTGTGCCAGATATCGACGCGCGAGGATTTGGCGATCAGCCGGCTGTAGTAAGTGGACGGCGGCGGCAGCCCCTTGCGGCGCACGGTCTTCGCCTCGAAGGCGGATTTCCACGGTCCGGCATGCGCCGTCTCCTCCATCGCCAGGTGCGAGGGTTCGCCGAGATTGTCGGGCATCTGCACCGCAAGCACGCCGCCTTCGGAAAGCCCGTCCATCAGCCGGTCGAAAATATCGAGATGATCGGGCAGCCATTGGAAGACGGCATTGGCAAACAAAAGGTCTGCGGGTTCGTCCGGCTGCCAGCGAGTGAGATCGGCTTCGACGAAGGCAGTGTCCGGAAGTCGCTTGCGCGCTGCCTCCAGCATGTTCATGTCGCTGTCGACGCCGGAGACGCCGGCCGCCCCGTAGCGCTCGATGATCAGATCTGTCGAATTGCCCGGTCCGCAGCCGAGGTCGACGGCATGACGAATGTTTTGCAGCGGCACCTGTGCCAACAGGTCACGCGCTGGTCGCGTGCGTTCGTCCTCGAATTTCACATATTGGTTGGCGGACCATGCCATGGCGATCACTCCTGATATCAGGCCGCATCTTCCATATGGCGGATGCGGATCTTTGATGTTGCGGCCGTCGAGCGTGCCGACCTTCAATCCGCAGACACAAGTATTTTGTCCACGCGCCTCCCGTCGAGATCGACGACTTCGAAGCGCCATCCATCTCGCGTGAAGCTCTCACCCAATTCCGGCAGATGTTTCAACTCTTCCAACACCAGGCCAGCCACAGTCTGATATTCCAAATCGTCATCGAGCTTGAGATTTAAGAACTCAGCGAATTCGTCAATCGGCGTCCAGCCGGACACGAGGTAAGAACCGTCGTCTCGGCGAGCGATGGCCTGCTCATCGATAGGTCCCTCCTGGAGAGCTCCCATGATCGCTTCCAAAATGTCACCTGACGAAACAACTCCCTCGAAATGACCGTACTCGTCAAAAACCAGCACCATGTGGACGGACGATTTCCTGATTGCTTCGATCACGTTTATGGCGGTTGAGAGGTCTGAAACCACCGGGACGTCTTGCGTCAGAGCCTTGATGTCGACACTGCCGTGTTCGGACATCGAGTCGTAGAAGTCCTTGACCGGAAGGATGCCGATCACCTCGTCCGAACTGCCTTTCCGAACGGGCAACCGAGACCGTTTCGTCCGGTGCAACTGGGTTCGAATTTCATCAAGGCTGTCATCAATATCAATAATTTCGACGTCCCGTCGGGGCGTCATAAGCGCTCGAGCAGTGCGGTCCGCCAGCCGCATAACGCCTGATATCATCGCGGACTCTTCGCTTTCGATCACGCCAGCCGACTGCGCTTCGGCCAGCACGGTTTTGATCTCTGCGTCAGAGACATTGTCGCCACCCTTTCCTGTTTGGCCCAAAAGCTTAAGCACAAGATTTCCGGAGGCGTTTAGAAGCCACACGAGTGGCAGCGCGATTTTTGAAAGTACCGCCATAGCTGGGGCGACCTTGGCCGCAACCGCTTCGGGTTCTCGCAATGCGATCTGCTTTGGAACAAGTTCGCCGATGATCAACGAAAGATAGGTGATTGCCACAACGACTGAACCTACGCCAATGGCATCGGCGGCCGTCGATGACAGCCCCTGGGCTTCCAGCCATCCGCTCAGCCGGCCGCCGAGCGTGGCACCTGAGAAAGCGCCGGAGAGAACGCCGACCAGCGTGATGCCGATCTGAACCGTAGAGAGAAAGCGACCGGGGTTTTCGGCAAGTTTGATTGCCTGAGCTGCACCTTTGCTCCCATTGTCAGAGAGAACCTTTAGGCGGGCTGTTCGAGAAGACACAACAGCCAACTCCGACATGGCGAGCACACCATTTACGATGGTGAGAAACGCCACAATTCCAATTTCCAGAAACACAGGGACCCTATTCGTTGAGGTTTTAATGCCGCATTGATCAGGCGAAGCGGCAAGGCGTTCGAAGTGACGCTATATCAGCATCGCCCATCGTCTTTCCATCATCGTGTTAACATCAGTACAGGTTCCATCAGTCCTCAGATTTCCTTGAGGTGGCAAGCCCGACCCAGCCGGAACGGTTGGAAATCCAGTCGGCCTGCAACGGCCGCCCGTCATTCGCGATGGTCTGGAACGCTCTCTGCTGGAACCTGATATGCCTGAGGCGAGGCGGACGTCATCGCACCGCCTACAGTGGTCGCCAGCTTCTTCGGCCGGGAGATCCCGGTTGGAGCGGGCGGAGCTTGTACTGGATGGGTCGCTGTCAGGCATGGCGCAATTTTGGCGGTGAAACGCTTTCGGCGCAAGAGGCGTCGGGCGAAAATCCTTATAGCGTCTTGATGTGACAGTTTTGAAAAGGACAGTAGCACCTCTTTCTGATTGAGGATTTCGGCGGATTTTCCGCGCTTCTGCAACGAACGCTTTATAATGATCGAGCTATTGGCAGATGGAATTTTTAGGGTGTAGCAGCGGCACTGCGGCGCGTCCCATGAGCTGTAATGGAGAGCCGGTAAAGAGGTGGTGTCAAGGACAAAATTATGCACAAATTCAAAGCGCTACAGCATTGTTTGCACGTCTGAAAAGACGCGCGGCGCTAGAGCCTATGACAAATCAAGGTGAGCCCGTGAACAGCTGCCCAACTCATAAGTAAAGCTGGCGCAATACACCGTAAATTAACAGCCTCTTCGTATTTTCTTCAAAATGCGAACGATTTCCGCGACGTGCAGCCACGTCCCGGCTCGATCGACGACATGCCCGCTCGAGGAGGTACGCGCATGCAGTTCAAATCGGCTACCGGACGCAACATTTTTTCCGTGGCGGCCTGCGGTGTCGTCGCGACGATCGCGGCATCGGGCGTTCTTTTTTACATCGCCTATAACGATATGCGCAAATCGAGCCTCGATCAGATGCTCCAGATCGCTGCCACCAACGCGCTCAATGTCGAGAAATCCATGAGCGTGGCGCTCGGCATCGTCAATGCGTTGGAGACGTCGCTGTCGACGATGAAGGAAAGCGGAAACGCCAGTCGTGCGACCGCCGACGACCTGCTGAAGAACATGCTGCAGGATAATCCGATGGCGCTCGGTGTTTGGACCGGCTGGGAACCGAATGCCTTCGACGGCAAGGACAAGGATTTCGTCGGCAAGGAAGGCCACGACACCACCGGCCGCTACGTGCCCTATTGGGTGCGCAGTGGCGACAAGATCCAGCACACGCCGCTGGTCGATTATGGCGTGTCGGGCGCCGGCGACTACTACCAGCTTCCCTTTACCCAGAAAAAGACCGTCGTCATCGAACCCTATGTCTACGCGGTCGACGGCAAGGATGTGCTGATGACCTCGGTCGCCAAGCCGATCATGGTCGATGGCAAGGCGCTTGGCGTCGCCGGCATGGACATTTCGCTCGACGACGCCAACAAGGCGATTTCCGCAGTCCACCCGATGGAGACCGGCTATCTCAGCCTGGTGACGGGCGCCGGCAGCATCATCAGCCATCCCTCCGCTGCGCTCGCAGGCAAGAATATCAAGGACGGCGGTGATCTCACCGCCGGCTGGGATCAGTTGATCGCCAGGCCCGGCGTCGAGCAGGAGATCGCAGGCCCGGACGGTCAGAGCTATTTCTCTGTCGCCTATCCGGTAAAGCTCACGAATGACCTCAACTGGTACGCCATTGTTTCGGTGCCCAAATCCACCGTCTTTGCCCAACTCAATAACATGGCCTGGAGCGCCGTCGCGATCACCGCCATCGCTGCCCTCCTGCTCGGTTTCGCAGGCTGGCTCATTGCCCGCAAATTCGTCCGCCGCATAGAGGGCGTGATTGCCGAGACTGATCGCATCGCCCATGGCCAACTCGACGTGCAATTGAACGACAAGAATGCCGAGGACGAAATCGGCGACCTCTCACGCTCCCTCGCCATCCTGCTGGAAAGCAATCGCCAGAAGATCAAGCTCGAGGCCGATGCGGAAAGCTCCCGGTCCCGCGAAGAGATCGAACGACAGGAACGTTCCGTCCTCCATGCCGCCCGTGAGGATTCGATCAAGTTTGCGGTGAGCGAACTCGGCAACGGACTGGCAAGCCTTTCCAACGGAGATATGACCATCCGGCTGGAAAAGCCATTTACCGACTCCCTTGACGAAATCCGCGTCGATTTCAATGCGTCTGTCGAAAAGCTCCAGGCAGCCCTGATTTCCTTCTCCGAAAACGCTGCCGTCATTCAGGCCGGTTCCGAAGAAATCCGCTCGGGCGCCGACGATCTCGCCCGCCGCACCGAACAGCAGGCCGCTTCCGTCGAGGAGACCGCCGCTGCGCTGGAGCAGATCACCACCTCGGTCAAGGACTCCACCCTTCGCGCCGAGGAGGCGGGAACGCTCGTCAGCCGCACCAAGGATGGTGCAGAAAAGTCCGGAGAGATCGTGCGCAATGCCGTTGACGCCATGACCGGCATCGAGCAATCCTCGCAGTCGATCTCCAACATTATCGGCGTGATCGACGATATTGCCTTCCAGACGAATCTGCTGGCCCTCAATGCAGGTGTTGAAGCAGCGCGTGCGGGGGAGGCCGGCAAGGGCTTCGCCGTCGTCGCCCAGGAAGTGCGTGAACTCGCGCAGCGCTCGGCCACCGCCGCCAAGGAGATCAAGGCGCTGATCACCTCGTCCGGCGACCAGGTCAAGCGTGGCGTCGATCTCGTCGGCCAGACCGGCAAGGCGCTGCAGGCGATCGTTGCCGAAGTCCAGCAGATCAACAGCAATGTCCAGGCGGTCGTCCAGGCCGCCCGTGAACAGTCGACGGGTCTCCTGGAGATCAACACGGCGGTCAACCAGATGGACCAGTCGACCCAGAAAAACGCCGCGATGGTCGAGGAATCGAACGCCGCTTCGCATACGCTGGTGACGGAGGTGTCTGCCCTCTCGGAGCGTCTGGCACAGTTCAATCTCGGCCAGGTGGCAAAGGCGGCCCCTGCCGCCCGGACGACTGCCAAGCCGTTGGCACGCCCGGTGGGGGCGATGCTTTCGATGCGCAGACCGGTTTCCGCCTCGGCCACCGACCATGCCAGGCCCGCTCCGTCACCGGCCCGTGCGCTCGGCGGCAAGCTTGCAGCAGCCTTCGGCACCTCAGCCGCACCGGCTTCGACCGAGGGCAACTGGGAAGAGTTCTAGACATACGGCGTGCGACGCCGCTGAACGCCGCTCCCCTTGGCAGCAGATAGCACCCGCGCGCGTTTGTTGCCGCCTCAGCTCTGTGTTTGGTTGTATCTCGGTGGTGGAAATTGCCAAAGGACCGCAACAGTAACGAACCGTCAGAGGAGGTCGTAGCCTTTGACGTTCAGGGAGAGCGTGTTGTCGGCACGTTGCGCCTTGCTGCCGGAAAACCACAGCCGGTGATCCTGCTTTTTCCGGGGTTCGGCGGAGTTCGCGATGAGCTTCAGATTCCAAACCAAGGCAAAGGAATTTTCGCCTACATAGCCAGGTCTTTTGCATCCCTAGGGTTTTCCAGTCTTCGGATCGATTTCCGTGGAAGCGGCGAAAGCGACGGCCTGTTTGAGAACACGACATATTCGAACCAAATAGCCGATGGCATTGCCGCCATGGAGTTTCTCAGGTCCGACCCCCGCGTCGATGGACACCGTATCTTCCTGCTGGGATGGAGCCAGGGTGGATTGGTCGCTGCTGCGATAGGCGGCCGAACCAATAGACCGTCCGGGATTGCTCTTTGGGCTGCTATTGGAGAGCCAAGTGTCTCCTTTCCCGCTCTGATCGGTCGGGAAACCTATCTTCGCGGTTTGGCGGAAGAGAGCATTGCGACCGAGATCGTGATGCCGTGGGGCGCCAGGCTCAAGCTCAGGCACCCCTTCTTTCAAGAGGTGGCAACGCACGATCCATTCGATGAAATCAAAGCCTATGATGGCCCGCTTTTTGTGGCGGAAGGGTCCTTGGATACTGCCATTCCGGCGGGCACAGGACGAAAATTCGTGTCGGCCCATAACGGGGACAACGAGCTTCGGATCAGTCCGGTGGACCACGCCTTCAATACATCGCTCGGCACTGAAGCTCTCGATGCGCTGGTGATGGCGACCGCGAATTTCTTTGCTCTGCGGCCAGCTTTCCTCACGCGAACATAACTGCAAGGATGGCCCGCGCTCAATTTTGATTTGAAAGCATTCAATATCTCGCGCTAAGGTCACACAAACCAGCATCAGCGCAAAGTCCTCGGAGTTGCCGATGACGTTTCCCAATCCCTCAGCCACCTTTGACCGCACGCTCATCATGGGCAATGGCGGCGCGGGTAAAACATGGCTCGCCCGTCGTATTGGTGAGCAGCTTCACCATCCGGTTGTCCACCTTGATGACATGCATTGGGAGCCCGGGCGCTACGGCATCGATCGCGACAGAGCGTTGCGGGACGAGATGGTCAAGGCGGCGGCCGAGCGCCACGCCTGGGTCATGGAGGGCGTTTACGGGCAGCTGGCAAACATGGTCCTCAACCGCACGACGATCCTGGTCTGGATTGATCTGCCGGAGGAGGAATGCATCGCCAACATCAAGCTGCGAGGCATCCAAGGCGGCGAGACCGAAACGCAATTCGATGGCCTCTTGAAGTGGGTGGCCGAATACCGGAGTAGAATGAACAACTGGAACTCTTTCGAGACGCACGCGCGCTTGTTCTCGGTCTTTTCCCGTCCGAAGTTCCTGTTATCGAGCCGTGAGGCAGTCACCGATTTTGCCGACCGGTTGTCCACCAGCATCCACGAGGCCGCCGATGAAAGAGCCCAGATTTCCGAATGACGAGGGCGAGGACGCCTGGATGGTCGTCCAGGTGTTTGCGGATGAACACTGGAATGCCTACCACGACATCCGCCGCGCCGTCCTCTTCGAGGCCCGTGGGTTGATTGGCTATGATGCGAACCATCCCGATGATCGAAGAGATGGACATTTCCCTTTGCTGCTTCTGCTTGAAAACACTCCGGTCGGTGCGGCTCGCCTTGATCTGATGAGCGAGCAGACAGCATGGGTGCGGACCGTCGCGATCAGGGCGGAACGCCAGGGAAAGGGGTACGGCCGGATGCTCATGGCAGGCCTCGAAAAATTCGCATCACAACACAGGGTCAAGAGATTGCTTGTGAATGCGGCGCGAGACGCCGTGGGGTTTTACGAAGCGCTCGGATGGGCTGTCATTGAGGCCGGTCATGAAAACCCGGTGCTGACAAAGGAATTGCGAACCAGGCCTCAATGGTGAAGTATTGCGCTGACCGCGAGCTGCTCTGACGTTCTCGTGGAGCCTCTCCAAAAACGACGAGGTCACGATGCTCATTATCTTCGGTGGTCTGCCTGGCAGTGGAAAGACGACGATTGCCCGCGCTTTGGCTGAGCGGTTGAATGCGGTCCATGTGCGCGTCGATACCATCGAGCAGGCAATCCGTGCCTCCGGAATTGCCGATGATGCCGGGCCTGCAGGCTATATCGTGGCCTACGGTATCGCCGGAGACAATTTGACCCTTGGCAGGACTGTTATCGCCGACTCCGTCAACCCGCTTCGGATAACCAGGTCAGCGTGGCTTTCGGTCGCGCAAGCCGCTGGGGTGACGGCGGCGGAGGTCGAGGTCGTTTGCTCGGACAAAGCCGAGCACCGCAACCGTGTTGAAACGCGCCTCACTGACGTCGAAGGTCTCGTGAAGCCGACATGGCAAGAGACTTCCGAAAGAGCCTATGACGAATGGCACGATGCAATCCTCATCGATACGGCTTCGAAAACGGTGGAAGCGGCTTTGGATGAACTGGTGAGCCGATTGAAATCGCTGGCGATGCGATGAAGGATGATCTCACTTCCGAGACGACACGTGAGGCGAGGCGGATCTCATCGCTGCGTCCTATAGCGGCCGCCTTCCTGGGTCGCAATTCCGGTTTTGTCTGCGCGGTGGCCTCGGCGGAGGCTGTCAAGATACGGAAATCAATGTGCGGCGGCGATCGCGCGTCTTTGTTCACCGGCCGGTTTGTGCGCCCAACGTGGCAGATGGTGGCTTTCTACTGAGTGCCGTAAAATCCTACCGTCTGGTAGCCAGGCGTCCTGTCGCCAATTCTGCCCGGCAAGCCTCACCAAAATCGAGGAGAAAGTTCATCGCGCCGGAACGGGCAAGATCCCGGATTTCAGAGAGTGAGCGATTGGGCGTCAAATAGGTCTCGACGATCCTTGCCATCGCCAGTTCGGCTGCGTCCACGACCGAACGGGATGAAATCAGACGCATCTGAGCGACCAGTGCATAAAGCAGCACGAGATCGGAAACGTCGTCCTTCTGGTGGCTTAGTGCGTCACCGTAAAGCCGCGTGGCTTCGGCGATGAAATCCGAAAACAGCTTTTCGCGCTTGGCAATCTCGACCTCGCGTTGTTTTTCCTTCACCTGTGATCGATGCGTCATCCACGTGCTGGCAAATGAGGTCAGGCTGCCAATCGCGATGCCGGCGAGACCCATCAGAGCAGAGATGTATGCGTCCATGAGATTCTCCTCTCGGAACGAGCCGCGCGCGACACGTAAATAACAGGGCGGATCGCCGACCAGCCCCAATGCCCAGGCGTGCTTGTCAAAAATTCAAAGGTTTACCAGCGCGAGGCTTGGGAGGTTCTACTCTGCAAGCGGAGGCCCCACCCACACGCCGACTGGTATTTCCGGGATACAATTCGCCAATCCGTCGAGCATGCCTTGCAACACGCCCTCGCTCAGCTCCTCAATCTTGCCGCTGGGGCCGACGAGGCTGTCTACCAGCAGCAAGGTAAGTCCATGCATTTGCGACCAGAATATTAGAATGGCACCATCGATCGTACGCGTGTTTGCCGCGGTGTTGGGAATGAGGCGCCCAAGAGCGCCGTCGCATATCGCCTCTACCACAACGGCTTTCATGCTGTAGGCCGCAGTTCTTTCGATCGCAGGGCGCCCATTGTCCTGGCCACCAAGGTAGCCGCCGAACATTAATCTGTAGAGCGCTGGATTGTTGACGCCGCCGCAAACGTAAGCGCGCGCTATAGCTGCCAGCCGCTCGCGCGGACTGTCGAGTTCCTTTGTCGCATCAGCCATCCGCTTCGCAAGGAGCTCAAATCCGACTGCCGAGACGGCGGCCAGCAATTCGCGCTTGTCGGCGAAGTGTTTGTAGGGGGCGTTGTGACTGACGCCCGCTCGTCGGGCGAGCTCCCGAAGCGAAAATTCCGTGCTCTGGGATTCGCTGAGGACATCGAGTGCCGCCTCTACGATCGCCCTGTGCAGGTCGCCATGATGATACGGGCGCTGCTCTGTGGTGGAAATATCTTTGGTCATATTCGTCCATTAGGTTTTTAAGTTGCTCGTGTCAACATTTTTGACTGCGCGATGTTGACATTGTCTACTCTCATCTTTAAGTGGGCGTTGTCAACATGTGGCGTGCCCGTTCCGTCTACTATTTCGGCGCAATGCGAGCACGCGATCGGCGCCTACGGACGCTACAACAAAAAAGGTACATTGATGGCTGCTCAACATCCCGTCAAAAACAAGAGGCACCGCATAGCGGAGCGTCCGCCATTCGAGCGTATCGCGCTGTTGTTGCAAGGCGGGGGGGCGCTCGGCTCATATCAGGCCGGCGTCTATCAAGCACTGACCGAAGCCGGACTGCATCCTGACTGGGTCGCCGGCATCTCCATCGGAGCCATCAACAGCGCTCTGATCGCCGGCAATCCGCCTGAAAGACGAGTGGAGGCGCTCAGGAGCTTCTGGGAGACGGTAACCGCCCCGGCTCACGGGATGCCCACGCTGTTTTCGGCGATGCTAGGGGCGATGGGGCTCCAGGGTGATTTCGCGCGTGGCCTGCTCAATCAGGCACATGCCTTCGCCACCCTTATGGACGGCGCCGCGGGCTTCTTCACGCCCCGTCTGGTGCCACCTTTCTTTTCATCCGCCGGCAGCATCGAGGCGGAAAGCTTCTACGACGTCGCACCGCTGAAGGCGACGCTGGAACGGCTGGTGGACTTTGATCGCATCAATACAGGAGCCATGCGTTTCAGCGTCGGCGCCGTCAACGTACGCACCGGCAACTTCGAGTATTTCGATACCACGACCCACGATATCCGCCCCGAACATATCATGGCGAGCGGCTCCTTGCCGCCTGGCTTCCCGGCGACGAGGATCGACGGCGAGTGTTACTGGGACGGCGGCCTCATATCCAACACGCCGCTGCAATGGGTCCTCGATAACGCGCCGCGCCAGGACACGCTGGCCTTTCAAGTCGATCTCTGGAGCGCGAGTGGCGAGTTCCCGCGTGACCTTCTCGGAATCGAACTGCGGCAGAAGGATATCCGCTTCTCGAGCCGCACACGCGCGGCGACCGACCATTTCAAGACGCAGCAGCGGCTGCGCCGCGCACTCGGCCATCTGGTCGAACTCGTCCCGCAGGACGCGCTGCTGCAAGCTGATCCGGAGATCAAGCTGCTCGTCGATCAGGCCGACGAGAAGGTCTACAACATCGTCCAGCTCATATATCGCGCCAAGAAATACGAAGCGAGCTCCAAGGATTACGAGTTCTCCCGGCTGACGATGGAGGAGCACTGGGCCTCCGGCTACAACGACGCCCTTCAAACATTGCGCCACCCCGAGGTGCTGCAGCGTCCCGGCACGCCGGACGGCGTCGCCATTTTCGACTTCGATTGAGATTTCACCAAAGAGAAGAGCACGACCATGAAGATCGCCGCAGTCCGCGAAAATGCCTTCGCGATGCCGCTCAACAATCCGGCCTATCCGAGGCCACCCTACAAGTTCTACAACCGCGAATTTGTCGTCATCAACTATCGGACCGATCCGGAGACCCTGCGCGCCGTCGTGCCGGAGCCGCTGGAAGTGATCGGCGACACTGTCGCCTATGAATTCATCCGCATGCCGGATTCGACCGGCTTCGGGGACTATACGGAAACCGGGCAGGTCATTCCGGTGCGCTTCACGACGCCATCAGGCAAGGTGCAGGAAGGCAGCTACGTGCATGCCATGTACCTTGACGACAGCTCTCCGATCGCCGGCGGCCGTGAGATCTGGGGCTTTCCGAAGAAGCTGGCAACGCCGAAACTGTCGCACGAGCAGGAGACGCTCGTCGGAACGCTGCACTATGGCTCGGTTCTCTGCGTCAGGGCGACCATGGGCTACAAGCATCGGCAACTCCCGCTGGAGCCGCTGGCCAAGGCAATGGCGAAGCCCGCCTTCATGTTGAAGATCATCCCGCACGTGGACGGTTCGCCCCGGATTTGCGAACTCGTGCGCTACTATCTCGAGGATGTGACCCTGAAGGGCGCATGGGCCGGCCCGGCGGCCCTGCAATTGTTCGAACACGCGATGTGCGATGTCGCGCGGCTGCCCGTGCGGGAGGTCACGTCGGCCAGCCATTATATCGCCGACCTGACGCTCGGCCTCGGCGAGGTCGTGTTCGACTACCTCCAAAACGACTGATCTCCCGCAACTGAAAGGAACTATCCATGTCTCGATTTGATGGAAGAGTGGCGATTGTCACCGGAGCCGCGAGCGGCATCGGCAAGGAGATCGCGCTTCGCTTCGCAGCCGAAGGCGGCATTCCCGTGATCGCCGACCTCAATCTTGACGCCGCGAACGCAACGGCCGCCGAGGTCAAAAGCAAGGGCGGCGATGCATTCGCGGTGGCGATGAACGTCGCCGACGAAGAGCAGGTGGAAAAGGCCGTTGGCGAGGTGGTCGCCAGGTTCGGCAAGATCGACGTGCTGGTCAGCAATGCTGGCATCCAGATCGTCAAGCCGCTGGTCGACTTTCCCTTTGCCGACTGGAGAAAGCTGCTTTCGATCCATCTCGACGGCGCCTTTCTGACCACTCGCGCCTGCCTCAAGCACATGTATGCCGCCAATTATGGCCGGGTGATCTACATGGGGTCAGTGCACTCCAAGGAAGCCTCGAAGCTGAAGGGGCCCTATGTCACGGCCAAGCACGGACTGATCGGACTGGCCAAGGTACTGGCAAAGGAGGGGGCCGAGCACAACGTCACGGCCAACGTGGTCTGTCCCGGCTTCGTGCGCACGCCGCTCGTCGACAAACAGATCCCGGAGCAGGCACGGGAGCTCGGCATCAGCGAGGAGCAGGTGGTCAAGACGGTGATGCTCAAGGATACGGTCGACGGCGAGTTTACCAGCACCGATGATGTGGCCGACGCTGTTCTCTATTTCGCGGCGGCCAAGTCCAATGCCGTGACGGGTCAGTCGCTGGTCGTGAGCCACGGCTGGTTCATGCAGTAGGATCGATTGCGGACAGACGGACGACACCCTTTGCGGCGCCGTGCGACAGGAACGCTCCAGCACCCGGACCAACTCTACCTCGCGACGAGCCACAGTGGGCTCGCGCTATCTGGATTAGTATCAAAGGAAATGAACATGGAAGTCTGTAATGGTTTGCGGCGGGCCCTCGCGAAGGCCCGGCGACCTTCGGTGGCAACGAACCGCTCTGTCGACGGCGTAAGCGTGCGTGGAGTGACTGCGATACTGCGGAATGTCGGGCAGACTGTCGCGTTCGGCATTCTTGTGGGATTCGCCACACTGCCGACAGCCCGCGCGGATGAACCGACACCTCCGTTCAAGCCAGCGATCAGCGACGAGGCCGCGACCGCCGTTTCGCAGATGGGAAAGACGCTGCACGCCAGGGACCTGTCGGTCACGGCAAGAACGATCAGCGTCTATCTGGACGAATTCGGACAACCGCTTCACATCTTCCATACGATCAAAATCGCCGCCCGCCGGCCCGATCGGATCGCCGTCGAGTTTATCGGCGATGACGGCAGACACGATCTCTTCTACGACGGCAAGGCGGCCTCGGTCTTCTTTCCCGACAGAAAGAAATACATGACGATCCCCGCGTCGGGCGACATATCGTCCGCGCTCGACGAGATCGCAGACAAGTTGGACCTCGATTTTCCGCTCGGCGTCCTTTTTGCGGGCTCTCCGGACGAAGTGCTGCTGGGCGATGCCATGGCGGCCGAGCAGGTGGGCATGGCTACCATCGACGGGGTCGAGTGCCGGCATCTGCTTTTCTCACAGAAGTCCGGCATCGATGTGGAATTGTGGCTCGAGAAGAATGACGCGGCGACGCCGCATCGCTTGGTCGTCACCTACCCGTTGCTGCAGGGCCAACCAAGCTTTGTTGCCGAATTCACCAGTTGGACGACCGAGCCCCCTCTGTCCGACTCCGAATTCACCTTTGAACCTCCTGCTGATGTGAAAAAGATCGACCCGACACCAGCCGTCGCGTCGGGAACCGAGGGGAGGAAGTGATGAACCATCTCAAGCGCACCTGCCTTGCTTTTCTCGCTTTAACGGCCATCACATCGGACGTTGCCTTCGGTCAGTTTGCGCCGCCCCCTGGCGGCCCGCCGTCCCTGCCGTCTGGAGGGCCACCGCATTTCCCGTCGGGCGGGCCAAGCGGGGGCCTACGTCCGCAGATAGGCCGCACTCCGCGTCCACCAATGGCGAGCCACCGTCGGCCGCCGGTGAGCGCTCAGAACCGCCCTCCGGCGAACCCACGTACTCGTATGCCAGGTGTCGGCGGCGCAAAGGGGCGATTGGCGGAAGGGCCTGGCCGCGGGGGGAGTAATGCGTCTGGAAATATCCGCAACACGCTGAACTCGGGCGGTAACATCAACGGGAACCGCACCTTCATGAACTCCGGCGGCAACATCGCCGCAAAGGACTCGGGCAATGTCACCGTCAACAATTCCGGCGATGTCAAAGTCTCCGGCAACGGCAACGGATACTTTGGCCGTGGATACTATGGTCGTGGAGACCACGGCGTCGGCGACTACGGTGACGGAGAGTATGGCGGTGGGGATTATGGTCGTGGATACTATCGCCGCGGAGCCTATGTTCTGGGCGGGTATGCGGCAGGCGTCGTCACCGGTGCGGCAGCCGCCTCCAGCACCGGCGGAACGACATATTCTTCCGACGGATACCAGTCTGGATCCGCAACAGGTTCCTCTGGCACAGCGTCCTCGGGTTCGTCCCACCGCACCTCTTCGGGTTCTGCCGACGCGTCGTCGTCGGGTTCGTCCCAGGCGGGCTCTTCAGGTTCGTCTCACGCCAGGTCTTCAGGCTCATCTGCCGGGGAATATGCGAGCTCTTCCGATCAGAGCCGCTCCGACCGGCCCGTTGGCAGCGGAGAGGGCGGGTCGAACCAGAGCGGCGGCAATGGCAGGTCCCAGTCTGTCAATCCGCTGATTGCCGGCCTGTTTGAGAGCCTGCCACCGGAGGGCACGGCATGGTCATCGGAAGATGCGGTCGGTTGGCTTCAGGCTGCGGCCGCCAATCTACGGATCGTCTATAAGATCCAGGGAAACATCACGGTCACGGGCGAAGTCCCGCCGTCGGATGACAATCGCGTTCCTAGCGGCAATTAGATTCAGCTCAGCATGGGAAGAGGCAAAGGCCGGATACGTCGAACGACGTATCCGGCCTTTGCCAGCATCGAAAACTGCACAGCTCCGTCCGCTCTCTGACGCACCTCGCCAAATCAGGCCATTCGTTTCGAACGCCGCAGAAGCCCGTTCATAACGAGGCTAATGTGCGCCTCCATAAGCGCCCTGCCGTCGATCGGCTTTCGATCGGCAAGCATGAGATGCCAGACGGCAATCTGAAAAATCGAACTCGCGAGCACGTCAGGCGTATCGGTGGCCGTATCATGTCTCAACTCTCCCGATTTCACGCCTTCCTCGACCAAGGCCGTGAGGGCTGCAAGCGTCGGTGCGATGAATAGCTCATGACGGCAATCGACCATTTCGGGAAGACGAGTTCCTTCGGCGACGGACAAGCGCAGGAGTTCTCTCGTCTTTCGGTCGTTGGCCGTATTTTCATAAGCGATAAGCAGTAGGTCGCGGATCCTATCGGCGCAGGATCCCCGAAGGCTGCCGATGGCGGTCGACAGGTCTGCGGATGACGTCGACGCGTGACGAAACATCTCCTGGAAAAGAACATCCTTGGTCGGGAAATAGAGGTAGACCGTTCCCTTTGTTATCCGCAGTCGGGTTGCGACATCTTCAACTCGCGTTGCCGCATAACCTTTTGCCGCAAACTCCTCGAACGCGGCCTCCAGTATTTCATGGGGACGCCGCGCCTTCCGTTCCCCCCGCGATGTTTTTTTAACAACTCGTTCCATCATCCAATTGGAATTATTCGGCTGTCCGGCGGCTAACCGCATCTGCTTCACCCATGCCCATGTTGCGTGTGTCAACATTTTCTGACGGAGATGTTGACATCGTCTACTTTAGCTATTAAGTGGGCGTTGTCAACATCGGGCGATGGCCTGTTAGGAGCAAAAAGTCCTTTCGATTGCTGGGAATTGGTCTCGCCTGCGCAGTCCTGGCTGCCTGCGAAGAGAAAGCTGAAGTTGCGCCGCCGCCGCAGCAGGTCCGCGTCGTCGCGGCAGCCGAGGCTCAGTATCAGCCGGGTGCGGAAATCACCGGCGAGGTGAAGGCGAGGGTCCAGACCGAACTCTCCTTTCGCGTCAGCGGCCGGGTTCTTGAGAGAAGGGTCGACGTCGGATCGCATGTCCACGCCGGCGACGTCCTCGCCCGGCTCAACGACACGGAACAGCAGGCGGACGTCAGCGTCGCCCGTGCCGCGCTGGCGTCGGCGCAGGCCGTCGTTGCGCAGAAGACGCTCGCCTTCGACCGGGCGAAGTCACTCCTGCAGTCGCAGGCCGTTCCGAGGGCGGTCTTTGATGATGCCCAGAAGGAGCTGCTGAGCGCACAGGCTTCCCTCGAGGCCGCCGAGGCCGCGCTCGCGACGGCAGAGGACGCTCTGTCCTATACCGAGCTGAAGGCCGCCGCGGACGGCATCATCACGGCGCGCAGCATCGAAGCCGGGCAGGTGGTGTCAGCAGCGCAGTCGGCCTTCACGCTCGCCCATGACGGGCCACGAGACGCAGTGTTCGACGTCTTCGAGGCGTTCTTTCTGGATGGCCGGCCGCTGAACGACGTCGAGGTCGCACCGGTCTCCGATCTTGCGAGCGACGTCCACGCCAGCATTCGCGAGGTCTCTCCCGTCATAGACGCGAAGGCAGGCACGATCCGGATCAAGGTGGGGCTCCAGGACGGCGCGCCATGGCCGCTCGGAACGCCTGTCGTGGGCAAGCTGCGCGCCTCGCCGCGCGACGGAATCGTGCTGCCCTATACCGCGATCGCATCAGCCGGGGGCGAACCTGCCGTGTGGCTCGTCAACACTCAAAACCAATCCGTTTCGCTCCGTAGGATCTCGGTCGACCGATATCGCCAAAGCGATTTCGTCGTCACCGGCGGCGTCGCCGCGCAAGACCTGATCGTCACCGAAGGCGGAAAGTTCCTCAAGGAAGGCCAGGCTGTCGCCTGGGAAGGCAAGTGAGATGACCCTCAATCGCATATGTACCTCTCTCCCGCTTCTTCTGTCAGTGTCGCTGCTTGCAGGCTGCGATCAGAGCTCCGTCGCAGGGGAGGAGACGGTTCCCCGCCCTGTCAAAGTCGTCATGGCCGCGGCCGAACAGGACAAAATCGTAAGTTTGCCCGGCGTGGTGCGAGCTCGCATCGAGACCGACCTGGCGTTTCGGACGCTGGGGAGAATGGTCTCTCGCAAGGTCGATGTCGGTGACCTTGTGCACAAGGGCGATGTCCTGGCGGAAATCGATCCGCTCACTCTGCAACTCGCGGTCACGAGCGCGGAGGCCGAACTCCGCAACGCCCAGGCGCAGTTGGCGAACGCAGCGACGACGGAAACGCGCAAGCGAAGGCTCGTCCAAAGCAATGCGGCGAGCGTTGCCGATCACGATCTTGCCGACCAGCAGCTCAAATCGGCTACCGCCAATGCCGCGAAAGCGACGGCGAGCCTTGCGAAGGCGCGCGAGCAGCTAGGCTACGCCGAGCTGAAAGCCGAGTTCGATGGCGTCGTGACCGCCACGTCCGCAGAAATGGGCCAGACCGTTTCTGCCGGCCAACCGGTCTTGAAACTGGCACGCCTCGAGCAGCGCGACGTGGTCGTCGACATGCCGGAAGCGCAGTTCAGTCGCATTCGCCTGGACGACCGCTTCAACGTCGCCCTCCAGCTCGACAGCAGGATCCAGGCGACTGGCGTGGTCCGCGAGATCGCACCGCAGGCCGATCCCAATACCCGCACCTATCGACTGAAGATCGGGATCGATCAGGCGCCGGATATCTTCCGCCTTGGCGCCGTGGTCACCGCGACGCCGCTTGTCGGAGAAAGGAAGCAGGCGATCACGCTGCCGCTCTCCGCCATTCGCCATGAAGGCGGTACCAGCCAGGTATGGGTGGTAGATCGCTCGACAGCCACTGTCGCTCCGAGAGTGATTGAACTGGAAGGTCCGGCGTCCGCCCCCCGTTCTGTCGTGGTTCAAGCGGGCCTGCGGGAAGGGGAAGAGATCGTCATCGCCGGAGTCGATGAACTCACCGATGGACAGAAAGTGCAACTCGGACAGGAGCCACGCCCGTGAACAAATTCAACCTTTCTGACTGGGCGCTCGAGCATCGTTCTCTCGTCTGGTACTTCATGATCATGTTCGCGGTGGCGGGCGCCTTTGCCTATCTCGGGCTCGGCCGCGAGGAGGATCCGTCCTTCACGATCAAGACGATGGTGATCCAGGCCCAGTGGCCGGGCGCTTCTGCCCAGGAGGTGACGCAGCAGGTTACCGACCGCATCGAAAAGAAGCTCCAGGAACTCGACAAACTGGAACATACCCGCAGCATTACGACTGCCGGTCAAACGATCGTCTTCGTCGATTTGCTGCCGGATACGAACGCGCGGGACGTAAAGCCCACCTGGTCGCGCGTCCGCAACTTGATTGACGATATCAAGCACGAATTCCCCCAAGGCGTGGTCGGGCCCTTCTTCGATGACCAGTTCGGCGACGTCTATGGCAATATCTTTGCCTTCACGGCAGACGGCCTCAGTCAGAGAGAACTGCGCGATTTCGCAGAGGATGCCCGAACACAGATCCTCAACATCCCCGACGTCGGCAAGGTCGACATCGTCGGCGCGCAGGACGAGGTGATCTACCTCGAATTCTCCACCCGCAAGATTGCCGCCCTCGGCATCGACCGCTCCGCCATCATTGCCACGCTCCAGGCGCAGAACGCCGTCACCCAGTCCGGCTTTGTCGAAACGGGGCCGGAGCGGGTCGCTTTGCGGGTCGGCGGGCGTTTCATCTCTGAAGACACCTTGCGGGGGATCAATCTTCGAGTAAACGACCGGTTCTTCCCGCTGACCGACGTCGCCACGATCACCCGTGGCTACGTCGACCCGCCGACGTCGCTCTTCCGCTTCAACGGAAAGCCCGCCATCGGGCTCGCGATCGGCATGAAGACGGGCGGCAATGTGCTTGCCTTCGGCGAAGCGCTTGACAAGACGATGAGCAAAATCACCCAGGAGCTTCCGGTCGGCGTCTCCGTCGAACAGGTATCCGACCAACCGAAGGTGGTTGAGGAGGCAGTCGGCGGCTTTACGAAAGCCCTGTTCGAGGCAGTCGCGATCGTGCTCGCGATCAGCTTCATCAGTCTGGGGATGAGGGCCGGCCTGGTGGTGGCAATCGCCATCCCGCTCGTTCTCGCCATCACGTTCATGGTCATGTTCTACACCGGCATATCGCTGCAGCGCATCTCGCTTGGAGCGCTGATCATCGCGCTCGGCCTCCTCGTCGACGACGCCATGATCGCCGTCGAGATGATGGTTGCACGGCTGGAAGCGGGAGACAGTCTCACGAAGGCCGCCACCTACGTCTACACATCGACTGCGTTTCCCATGTTGACCGGCACTCTGGTTACGGTCGCGGGCTTCATCCCCGTCGCTTTCAACAAGAGCAACGCTGGCGAGTTCACCTTCACGCTCTTTGTCGTCATCGCGGTTTCGCTCGTCGTTTCATGGGTGGTCGCGGTCGTGTTCACGCCCCTGATCGGGGTGACCATTCTACCAAAGACAATGAAGAAGCACGCTGAGCACAAGGGTCGGTTTGCGAAGGCGTTTTCGAACGTGCTGCAATTCTGCCTGCGCTGGCGCTGGATGACGATCGTCGCAACAGTCCTTCTCTTTGCTGGATCAATCGTTGGCCTGTCGATAGTGCAACAGCAATTTTTCCCGAGCTCTGACCGTCCGGAACTGATCGTCGACTGGAACCTGCCGCAGAACAGTTCGATCGCCGAAACGAGCCGCCAGATGGCCCAGTTCGAACATGAGATGCTGACTGACAACCCTGGCATCGAGCATTGGTCGACATACGTTGGCAGGGGTGCGCCGCGCTTCGTTCTTTCCTTCGACGTGCAGCCGGCTGACGTTTCTTTCGGCCAGACGGTCATTGTCACCAAGGGACTGGACGTCAGGGACAAGCTGAAGCAGCAGATGGAAACCTACCTTCAGAAGACGTTTCCGGGAACGGACGCTTACGTGAAGCTTCTGGACATCGGGCCTCCCGTTGGCAAGCCGATCCAGTACCGTGTGTCAGGCGAAAATCTGCAGACGGTGCGCGACCTGGCACAGAAGCTGGGCGCGATTGTCGGCACTTATCCTTCCCTCAGGAACATTGCCTTCGACTGGAACGAGCCGGCCCGTGTCGTGAAGATAGACGTGTTGCAGGACAAGGCCAGACAGCTCGGCGTCTCGTCCCAGGACATC
Organism: Rhizobium sp. PRIMUS64; assembly: GCF_023006465.1. Classification (NCBI taxonomy): domain Bacteria; kingdom Pseudomonadati; phylum Pseudomonadota; class Alphaproteobacteria; order Hyphomicrobiales; family Rhizobiaceae; genus Rhizobium; species Rhizobium sp. PRIMUS64. Next base: position 25,508 of record NZ_JALBGX010000080.1, read on the forward strand.
GCAATGGCACTCAACACTGTCGTACAAGGAAATGCCGTAACGCAGGTCCGGGACGACATCTATCTGGTCGATGTCATCGGCCGTGCCGCGGAAAAGGAGCGCGGCTCGATCGACACCCTGCTTGACCTGCAACTGCAGAGCAGCAGCGGTCAATCCGTGCCACTGTCATCGGTCGCAACCTTCCGCTACGAGCTCGAACAGCCGACAATCTGGCGGCGCGACAGAGTTCCGGCCATCACGATCAAGGCCGGGATCGGCGATGCGACGCAGCCGGCGACCGTTGTGAAGGCACTCTCCGACAAGGTTTCGGCTTTCGAAAAGACGATGCCGGCCGGGTATTCGGTCAAGATCGGCGGCGCGGTCGAGGAAAGCGCCAAGTCGCAAGGTCCGATCGCGAAGGTGGCGCCGGCTATGTTCGTCATCATGGCGACGCTGCTGATGATCCAGCTTCAGAGCTTCCACAGGCTGTTCCTGGTCTTCTCGGTGGCTCCGCTGGCCCTCATCGGCGTCGTCGTGGCACTGCTCGCCAGCAACTCGCCGCTTGGGTTCGTCGCACTCCTGGGTGTGCTCGCGCTGGTCGGAATCCTCATCCGCAACTCCGTGATCCTGATCGTGCAGATCGAGGAGCTGCGTGCAGAGGGAATGTCGGCATGGAAGGCGGTGGTGGAGGCGACCGAACACCGCATGCGGCCGATCATGCTCACTGCCGCGGCCGCGACTCTGGCCCTGATCCCGATCTCGCATGAGATTTTCTGGGGTCCGATGGCTTACGCGATGATGGGTGGGATCGTCGTCGGAACGGCGCTGACGCTTCTCTTTCTGCCGGCGCTTTACGTCGCCTGGTTCCGGATTCCTCGCGAAGCCGAGCAGCACTGAGATGACCACATCCATCTCACCCCCTGGCCGCATTGCTCAGGGTCTCACCGGCTTTGGGTTTGGGTTTGGCAAGGCGATCGCTGCCCACGCGGGTCGAGCTGTCCTGGTCTTTGTGGCCCTGTCACTCGTTACATCGGGTTGCGCCAACCGGGTGCAGGATGTCCTGCAGCCTCTCGCCGTGGCCCCGGCCGGCACGAGCCGGGTCACCATGCTCGTCGCCACGACACGCAAGCCTTCGGAGGATCCCGGCAAACTCTTTTCCGGCGACCGCGGGACGGCGATTTCCCTTAACAGCGTCGACGTATCCATCCCGCCCGATCGGAACCGCAAGATCGGAGAAGTGCAGTGGCCGTCCCACATGCCGCCCAACCCGCAAAAGGAGTTTGCAGTCACGCAGGTTGCCAAGGTGCAATCCGAGGGCCAAGCGTTCGACTGGTACCGGAAGAATCGAAACACGAAGCATCAGGTCATCATTTTCGTGCATGGCTTCAACAACACCTATGCCGATGCCGTCTTCCGCTTCGCGCAGATCGTCCATGACTCGGGAACCGACGCCGCACCGATCCTCTTCACCTGGCCATCAAGGGGCCGTGTCTTCGATTACCTCTATGACAAGGAGAGCGCCAACTATTCGCGTCGCGCTCTGGAGGATCTGATCCTCCAGGCTGTGAACAGTCCCGACGTCTCCGATGTGACGATCCTCGCCCATTCCATGGGCGGCTGGCTTGCGGCCGAGGCGCTGCGTGGCGTCGCCATGCGCGAGAAATCAATCCCGACGAAGGTGAAGAACGTTGTTCTCGCATCGCCGGACATCGATATCGACGTGTTCCGTCGCCAGTTCACCGAGATGGGGGCGAAGCGGCCACACTTTGTGATCCTGACATCGACACGTGACAAGGCGCTGGAGATGTCGAGCTGGTTATCGGGTGGCGTTAGCCGCGTCGGCGGGTCCGATCTCAGACCCTACGCGCCTCTTCTCGACCAACTCGGCGTTTCCGTTATCGATACCAGCGCCATCGCGACGAATGATCCGCTCGGCCACAATGCCTTCGCCGACAGTCCTGAGATCGTGCGCCTGCTCGGGCGGCGGCTGGCAGGGCAGAGCCTCGAGGGTGGAGAGGCAAGCGTTGCCGATCAGATCGGGATGACGGCGGCCAATTTCGCCGGCTCGGCAGCGCGCGTAGCCGTTGCGGCTCCAGTCGCGGTCATCAGCCCGGAGGCGCGAGAAATCCTGAAGCGGGAGCTCTCCTCGAATGGGGGAAAGATGGTGGATGGTCAGATTGCGTACTGATCGTCAGCCGCCTCGATCAGAGCGGTCTGAGACCCGTCCAGCATGCGGACTAGATAGGATTGGCAAATGGAAGTTGGCACGACTGTAAAAAACCAGCCGCGAGCTGATTACATCTCCTCGATCGTCGAAGCCGGCACGGCAGCGTGCCGGCTGTACGGGCCCACGAAAACAAACGTCGTCGATATTGCTCGACTGCTCGGGAAGTCGCCGGCAAGTGTGTACAAAATCTTCCCCTCCAAGGCGGCGATTTGGGATGCCATCGCCGGGAATTTTTTCGAAACTGACCTCCGCTTCACTCCGTCTGCCGACGGCGAGCTCACCGGTGCGGCGAGCCGCCTGAAAAAAACCGCGCTCGGGCAACACCGCCTGATGCTGCAGGCACGTCTCGGCGACAGCCAGATGTTCGACCTCGTTGTTCTCGCCGCAGACGGCAGTTGGCCATCATTCAGAGACCATCTGAAACGACTTGAGGCGCATGTGAGGGAGCTCGTTTGCGCCGGCATCGCGACTGAAGAGTTCGTTCCGAGGAATGTTGACGCGGCCGCATCCTGCTTTTGCGCCTCAATCATCTCCTTATGGGACCCCAGAATTATTGGCGCCCTGCCTTGGAGCCACTGTGAGCTATCAGCTCATGAACTCGCTTCCTTTGCAGTTGCAGCTCTCCGGCCAAGTTCCCCAGGCGTGGAGAGCATGGCCGCGGAATGACGCCCCCAGATGCGGCCGCTAGGCCGCGAGGATGGTGATCCCGTACGAATTGGCGGCCGCAGTCATGCGAGCGATGGTTTCCGCCGAAGGGCTGACCTTCGGTGGCTCGGTCGTGCCTTCCGCTTCGATAAACTCGGCCATGTCTCGATCGACGACCGCGGAAAAGACCACGGGAACGGTTCCGCAGTTGGAATAGCCGTGCACCATGAAGGGCGGGATGGTGACGATGTCGCCGGCGCTGGCTTCGATCTCTTCGGGGCCGCTGTCGCTCAGGCGCCAGATCGTCAGCTTTCCCTCGATGATGCGGAACACTTCCGGGCTCGCATGCGCATGTTTCGGCGTCCGGCTGCCTGATGGCACGGTGACGTCGAAGATATTGAGCCAGGCTCCGCTGATTCTAAGCCGCCGCTCGACCCGGTCGCCGAGGACGAAAAACCGCTTTGCCTCGTCGCTCGCAGGCATTTTCACAAATGAGTTGGACATCATGTCTCTTTCTTTTTCTTACAGGGCTTCTTCTTATGGGCTTTTTCTTGCGGGCGCAGCCGTTAGACCTTTGCGACGCCTTTGACAACCCGCCCTGTTGTTGGGGGTAACATCGCCGAACGCTTTCAAAGAAGCGCGCTACATCGGCTGAAGCGATGAACAAACGGCTCCGTTGCCAGGGGTTCAGCGCCGCTCGCGCGCCACTGCGTCACGAGACTGTCGGGGCCGATATCGGTACTTTGGGGCGTTTCCGCAAGGTCCGCCAATGCCGCATCAGCTATGCGAAAATGACTGAGGCCAGAGGGTGCGAAAGGCTCGGCGCCTGTAATACCGCCGACACAGAAGGGGCGCATAGAACGCGGCGGCCGTTCTTAGCCGTTCTTTGGGGGGCCGTCATTCCACGCCGTCCCGGCATTCACATTGATCATTCACATTGATGGAGCGCATCCATGTCTTCTCTTCCCGTCGTCGGTGCCGCCATGACGCTCGATGAAGTCGAACTTCACCGTGACTGGCTGTTCGAAAAGTCCCGCGATCTCGAATTGCAGAGCTTCGTCGATGCCGAGATTCTGAACGGTGACTGGGCGCCGCTCGCCGCCCGCGCCAGAAGGCTTCTCGACGGTCATGGTGGCCGCCTCGGCATTCACGGCCCGTTCTGGGGCTTCACCATCGCCTCGGAAGATCCAGATATCCGCGCCATCGTCACCCGGCGTCTGCTGCAGGGGCTCGATGTCTGCGCCGCCATCGGCGCGACCCAAATGGTCATCCACAGCCCCTATACGTCCTGGTCCTACAACAATCTCGACGACAATGCCGGCGCCCGCGAGGCCTTGGTCGAGCGCACGCACATGACCCTGCGCGATGCCGTCAGGCGCGCCGAGGATATCAGCTGCACCATGGTCATCGAGAACATCGAGGACAAGGATCCGCATATTCGCGTGGCGCTCGCCGAAAGCTTCCAATCGCCTGCCGTCGCCGTCTCGATCGATACCGGCCATGCCCATTATGCCCATGGCTATACCGGTGCTCCGCCGGTTGATTATTACGTCAAGGCCGCCGGCAATCGCCTGCAGCATGTCCACCTGCAGGATGCCGACGGATATGCCGATCGCCACTGGAGCCTCGGTGAGGGCTCGATCCACTGGCACGCCGTCTTTAGGGCCCTTGCCAAGCTCGAAAGCAATCCGCGCCTCATCATCGAGATCAAGGATAAGTCCAAGATCCCGGCTTCATCAGCTTTTCTCGCCTCGATCGGCGTAGCTCAATAGGGTCTGTTGCTCGTCCCGCCCTCCCTCATTCCCGTGCTGCCACGGGCGGGGAGGGTGGAATTCACTCATGAAAACCGGGTAATCACGCTGATCCCCGTGGCCTCAGCTTTGTCGAGCGCCATCAGCGCCGGCACGGCCTCCTCGAGGCTGACCCGCCGTCCGATCAGCTTCTGCGGCGCGATCTTGCCGGCCGAAAGCATCGACAGCATGGCGTCGTAACGCCAGGCCTGCATGCCGTGGCTGCCGTAGATTTCCAGCTCGTGGCCGATCACCTGCGCCATTGGAATCTCAGGCGTTGCGTGTTCACCGAGCATTAGCCCCACCTGCACATGCCGCCCGCGCCGGCGCAGATTCTTGATCGAGTTGAAGCAGGTGACGGGATGGCCGAGCGCATCGATCGAGACATGCGCGCCGCCCTTGGTGATTTCGCGCACCGCTTCCGCCACGTCGGCGACGCCTGACGCATTGACCGTCGCCACCGCCCCGCAATCCCGCGCGAAGGCGAGCTTCTCCTCGGAAATGTCGATGCCGATCGCATTCGCCCCGAGTGCCGTGGCGATCATGATCGCCGACAGGCCGACGCCGCCGCAGCCATGCACGGCGATCCATTCGCCGGGCCCGGTGCGCGCCTG